>CAZBUK010000045.1:0-29554 GCA_964495085.1 uncultured Ignavibacteriales bacterium | reverse complement strand
GTGTATCATAAAGTTATACCTTTTCCAATGCAATCTTCCACTATGTTCACTTCGTCAATAATTATTTCAGACACCAATGTCCTGAATGCATATTTTAAGTCCTACCATCGACATCAATGAAAAACAGTGAAGGGGACATTGCTCCGATTACAGGCTATTTGCTGAATTCGTATTAATAGAATCCCCCACTTTATTCGTTATTAAAAAAAATTGTACTACCCATAAATAAGGAATTATAGCCAGAAATCTTTAATAGTTTAGTATTGTGCCTGTATAGCTATTAATTATTGAGGTGTATTGTTTGAAATCCTTACTTTGTTCATAATCGATCCCTTCGGCCCCCCTCATTCTCTACTTGACTTTTTAAAATTAGTTTATTAAATAGCTTTTAAATTAATCAATCAAATTGATTAATAATTATCCTTTCGTTGATATGCCTTTTATTAGCCCATTACGAGCAGATAGCACGCCGATAATAGTCTCAACCCGTGGTGGTGGAACTAATAACCGGTTACTAACGGGCCATAAGTATCATAGCGAGATTCACACTCAATAAAACCACACGACATTTTACCAGAGTGATCTCTATGAAAAAGAATATTTCAACTCTTGCCCTGATCTTCCTTGTTTTCCTCCTTGCTGATACCGCAGCCGCACAGAGCGGTAGGATACGAGGTAAGGTAACAGACATCTCTTCCGGCGATGCACTCGTCGGGGCAAACATCATTATCAGAGGTACCAGTATCGGCGCTGCGGCTAATCTTCATGGGGAATACGAAATACCGCGCGTACCCGCAGGCGAGTATCAGTTGGTAGTTTCCTATATAGGATACAAACCCGATGAGCTTCTCGTGAACGTTCGCCCGGGCGAGCAACTCGAAATAAACATAACGCTCGAGTGGGCCGGCGTAACGCTCGATGAAGTACTCATAACCGCACAGGCTCGCGGACAGGTCGGCGCAATCAACCAGCAGCTTACCTCGAACACGATAACGAATATCGTCTCTGCCGACCGCATCCGTGAACTTCCCGACGTGAATGCGGCCGAATCGGTCGGCAGACTCCCGGGAGTCTCGATTCAACGCTCGAGCGGCGAAGCGACAAAGATATCCATACGCGGCCTATCGCCGAAGTACAATGTCATCACCGTAAACGGCGTACGCGTTCCTTCAACCGGCGGCGAGGACAGGAGCGTCGATCTCTCGCTCATTTCCTCAAACATGCTCGAGGGAATTGAAGTCATGAAAGCGATCACGCCAGATCAAGATGGCGATGCCATCGGCGGTTCGGTGGATCTCAAACTTCGCGAAGCTCCCGAGGGATTTCGCGCGAATTTCATGGTTCAGGGGGGGTATAATCAGCTGCAGGATCATTACGGTAACTATAATATAACGGGCAACGTGAGCGAGAGGTTTTTCGGCAGTAAACTGGGCATCATCGCGAATTTCAATCTCGACGAGTATGATCGGAGTGCGGATAAATTCTCGGGCGGATACCGTGAAGGACGCGAAGGCGGAACCATTAGGAATATCATCAACACACTCGCCCTTCGCGAGGAAAGCATAACCCGCGGACGGACCGGCGCCAGTCTGCTCCTCGACTACAAAACGCCGAACGGCAAGGTCACCGCCAATTCTTTTTATAATCGTCTCCGGTCGGACGGACTCCATCATGTCAACCGCATGAATGTAAACGACAATCGCCACTACTTCGATCTCGAATCCCGGGGCGGTACGACATCGATCTTTACCGGCGTACTCGGAACGGAACAGAACCTTGGCTGGATGCATGTAGATGCGAGCGTCGCCCGAACCGCATTCCGAGCTGACTATCCGGGTGAACGGATCTGGTCCTTCGTCATGGAAAACAATGCCTTCATCAACCGTGACGTGATCAGCGATACGACACACCCGACGTATATTCCGACCGTCGCAGCGATGGATAGCTTTAATACCAAATTCCAGGAAGCGTTCGTTATCGATACGAAACGGCGCGAAAATCAGTCGACCGTGCAGCTTAATATCGATATACCATTCCGCCTCGGCGATCAGATTACGGGGAGCGTAAAAACCGGGGGTAAACTCAGATGGCTCGACAGGAACAACGACGTCGAACAGACCGGCAGGGGTGCTCTCCAATACGGGAACAATCCGATCAATACGACTCTGAGGCTTGTATCCCAGCGGATCGACTCGTGGGAATTCAACATCGAGGACATCGTACGAGAACATGGCGGCTTGCCCGTTTGGTATTTCCTGAATGACTATTCACGCGGCGATTTCCTCAAGGGTGAATATCCCCTCGGCTTCGTCTATACTCAATCCATGATGAATCAGATAACCGACGCGATCTTCGATTCCGAAGAGAACCTGCGGTACTCGATCGCCTCCATCGGCAACGATTATGACGGCATCGAACGGTATCAGGCGGGGTATGTGATGGCCACATTCAATATCGGCCGTTATATCATGTTCCTTCCCGGCATCAGGTGGGAAGGAGATTTTTCAAGATATACCGGACTCAGATTTAGAGAGGTGACGCCGAATAACGTCGAGGCGGCGCCGACGGATCTGGATACACTGCGAGTCGAACGAAATCACGAATACTGGCTGCCGATGGTGCATCTGAAGATCAGTCCCACCCCGTGGCTGGATGTCAGACTCGCACGAACCGAAACGCTGACCCGTCCGGATTTCATTCACTTCGCACCTATCACGTCGATCAACTCGTTTCAATCGTACATCCGCGCCGCAAATACTTTGCTTAAACCATCTCATTCGACCAACTACGATATTGCGGTATCCGTCTACCAGAATTACATCGGTCTGTTCACCGTTGCCGGTTTCCATAAGAAAGTAACAGACCTTATTTTTCAGACCGGTTATCACATCAGGCGCGTTGGTACGACTACGGTTCCGGTTCTTCCCGGTTTAAATATTCCCGAACACTGGCTTCAAACCTCGCCGAATCACGATACTTATATGAATAATCCGTTTCCGGCATATTATAAAGGAATTGAACTCGACTGGCAGACAAATTTCTGGTATCTGCCCCAACCGCTCCAGGGTCTCGTGCTGAACGTGAACTATACAAGGATATTCTCTGAGATGAAACGGCAGATTCACTATGCGGTGAGATCCGCCGAGCCTATCCCCGGAACGTTCCCTCCTCTTTTTCCATGGGAACTTGCAGATTCGACCCGCACCACCAGAATGCCCGATCAACCCGCGCACATTGCGAACCTGTCGCTCGGTTACGATTATCGTGGATTTTCTACGCGTATTTCGTTCCTCTATCAGACTGACGTGGTGACCTACGTTGATCGTCTCGAATCCCTCGATACCTTCTCCGATGACTATGCCAGATGGGATATATCGGTGAAACAGCGGGTCGGATTTGGACTCGAACTTTTCGCAAACTTCAATAATATTAACGGCAGAGCCGACAGAAGTTACCGGGGAAGCGCACAGATTCACCCGACTTATATAGAATATTACGGATTTACTATGGATGTCGGCTTTAGATACAATATGTAAGTTTTCGGTCTGAAATCTCGCAACGAACCATATACCAAATGAGGTTCAAACATAACCAATCAACCCGTACCTACACAATAGGAGGCTATCGTATGACAAACCTATACAAATCAGGATTACTGAGTGCGTTTGCACTCATCGTCCTATGCGCGCTGCTGTGGCCGGTAGAAGCAAAGGCGCAGGGCGATACTCTGCTCGTTGAGTGGTGGGACGACGATGCAGGGATGGTGATCGTTAACTCACTCAGAGATGCAATTATCGAAGATACCGACAGGCCGGCCGGCAGGGTGTATAAACTGATGCGCGGCGGATATTACCACATCACAGACCGCATCGAGAACGCAGGCTATCATCTTCGGATAGTCGGCGAAGCCCCGGGAAACACGATCCAGACGGCGCCTGCTGTGATCCAACGGGTAACTCCGGATGTCGGCGACATCGATACCCGGATTATAACCGGTTTGGATGATGTGACATTGGTAAATCTCTGGATCGCCGGAGCCGACGATCAGGGCATTCAGACCGCATACCAGCCGGTACAACTGGATGCAAGCGACAGGCGGTTTGTTTTCGATAACGTCGTTTTCGAACGAAGTAATTTCGCCATCCCGGCGTTCACCGGCGCGAACAATACAATTATTTTCCGTAACTGTGTGTTCCGGAACCTGGTGGGCAAGGTGAGTGACCAGCAGTGGCAGGGACGCGGGATCTCGGTCTGGGCCGATCAGGATACCGTCATCATCGAAAACAATACTTTCTTTAACGTAAGTATGACGGCATTTCAGCTCGAGGGCGGAGCCGGAACCTATGTTCGGTTCAACCACAACACACTCGTCCATATAGGCCGCGGTATGACATCGGGCAACTGGTGGAGAACCGCATATTTCACGAATAACCTGATCATCAATCCTTTCTGGCATGGTGAGGGAAATGCGGATATAACTTCCCCCGGCCGTGAAGAAGGACAAGTGCATGCCGGAATTTTTTCGATCGGCGCACTCCCGACAAAGTACGGTCCGCCCGAGGGACGCAGGATCGTATTCGGTAAGAACTACGCATGGCGGGATCAGGCGTTCGCCGATTACTATGCGGATTCGATCCGGGCACAGCCTTTCATAAGCTCGCTCTCAAAGCCGTATTTTCAGGACTTCGATCAGATAGTCGTCGTGGATACGGTTTGGCTGCCGCAGCGCCCCGATCTCGGTGTCTACCCGAACGGCGAACTCATCGAGAAGATGATCGCGAACATCAGCGATCTGCGGCAAGGTTCGGGGGATGCAACGCAACATTTCTGGATGCTGCCGACGATACCGGGCACTGAGGAACTGAACCACATTGCAATAAGCTGGCCGTTGCCGGAAGATTTTTCGTATACCGACACCGACCTCATGACCGCAGGCGTCAACGGATTCCCCATCGGCGATCTCAACTGGTTCCCAAGTCGGAAAGCGGACTGGGAAGCGACTGAAGAGCAGAATATAATGGCGGTCCATGCTCTTGGCGGTAAAGAAGTAATAATCACCGTCGAGGGAACTGCGGAAGCGGAAGACGGCGAGCTGGACGGCGAGGCAGAGGTCGTCGAATACGGCGGCGAATTGCCTTACTTCAAAATGGAAGGGGGCGGATTTATTCGATGGACTTTCAATATGGAAGAGGCAGCGACCATCGAATTGATCATTACCACCCGAAGTCAGGATGCCCGCAGAGGTCAGCACGTCCGGTTGAACGGCACCGGGCTTCGCAACTTTGAAGGCTCGGGTGAATATAGCTGGTTCGATCTCCATCCAACTGAGTGGCAAGACTATCACATGAATCAGGACACTCTCTTCGAAGGCGCTGCCGCTCTCGAATTGCAGGCAGGAGAGAGTACGCTCGAAATTGCTCCGTCATGGGGTTGGCAGGAATTCCAGAGCGTCCAGGTCCTGGTGGGCGGTGTAGTTGTCCATACCCTGAATTCCGGAAACGTTACGGAATTCGATATAGTTCAGCTTGTGAGTCCGGTTACACTTCCTTATTTCCGAATGGAAGGAGGCGGATTTATCCGTTGGACCTTCGATATGGATGAAGCGGCTACCGTCGATCTCAGAATCACGACCCGGAGCCAGGATGCTCGGCGCGGCCAACATGTTCGCGTCAATGGTGTAGGCTTGCTTAATGATGCCGGATTCGGCGAATACAGCTGGTACGATCTCGACCTTGAAGAATGGAAGGAATATCTCATCGTACAGGGTGATCTCCTGAGCGGAACAGGTGATGCTCTTAATCTCGAAGCGGGAGAGAATACCATCGAGATTGCTCCTTCATGGGGTTGGCAGCAATTTCTGAAGGTTGAGGTTCTCGTCGGAGGTACGGTCGTCCATGAACTCACCGGACTCAATGTCACCGAGTTCGATATCGTCACTCTGGTCAGCGAGGGCGGACCTCCGCCGAGCGGATTTAAATCGGTCGACCTGAAGGCCGGCGGAAGCATAACCTGGGTATTCGAGGTCGATGAAACCGAAACCTATGCGCTCAACGTCCTGTATCAGGCGCCTATGGGAACGCAGAACGGAATGGTACAGGTCGGCGGAGCGAATGTCGCATCAATCGAATTCACCGGAGAAGTCGACGATCTGGCGATACATACTCGTCTGAGCAGTTACTTCGCCCTGAACGCCGGATTGAACGAGATCACCTTGACCGGCAGCAACGTCATCATAGACTTGGTGCAATTGATCAAGGCTAAGGGAGAGGATCCGAGCTCGGTCGGGCCCGGACAGATTCCGCTTATGTACGTTCTCGATCAGAACTATCCGAATCCCTTCAACCCGTCGACGATCATTCAGTATAATATTCCGGCGACGGAGAAGGTGGTTCTCAAGATATATAACGTCCTCGGTCAGGAAGTGACAACGCTCGTGAATGAGATTCAGAATCCCGGATCGTATCAGGTTACCTTCGATGCGGCCCATCTCGCAACCGGCGTTTACTTCTACAGACTGAAAGCGGGAGATTTCACGCTCGTAAAGAAAATGTTGTTGGTCAAATAAGGAATACCGTATATTACGAAGGGGGAGGAATACCTGCCTCCCCCTTTTTTTATGCACGGACGGTGTTGCCCGTCGATATTCTATCGCGGTGGGTGTTCGCCGGTCGGATGATTTCCTTTACAGGACTCAGTGTGCGGGAAGATGCGGTATAGCTTCTGTACCAAATGAACAAAATGCGATCCGTTTCACATTAATCTACGCATATGCATTTTCAAACGATCGATTACATCATTCTCGCTCTGTATGTCGTTACGACGATCACGATCGGTTTTTGGGTTGCCAAGTATGCCCGGAAGAATATCAAACACTATTTTTTAGGCGGAAATAAAATTCCGTGGTACTATCTCGGGTTGTCGAATGCTTCCGGCATGTACGATATCAGCGGTACGATGTGGCTGGTATATCTCCTCTTCATCTACGGCTTGAAGAGCATCTGGATCCCCTGGTTATGGCCCGTCTTCAATCAGATATTTCTCATGGTGTTCCTTTCCATCTGGCTCAGACGGTCGGGGGTGATGACCGGGGCGGAGTGGATCAAGTTTCGATTCGGTGAGTCCAGGGGGGCTCATCTCGCCCATATTGTCGTCGTCGTATTTGCGATCATAAACGTTATCGGCTTTATCGCCTACGGATTCATAGGGATCGGGAAGTTTGCCGGTGCGTTTCTCCCCTGGCAATTATCTGCAGATCCGCAGATCAACGTCTATGCATACGGACTGATCATTACCGCGCTGACGACCCTCTACGTGGTGAAAGGGGGTATGTTCAGCGTTGTATTTACCGAGGTTCTGCAATATGCCATTATGACCATCGCCTCCTTCTGGGTCGGTATTATCGCGATCCAGACGGTATCGCCCGGTATGCTCGATGCCGTCATCCCCGACGGGTGGCGGAGTCCCTTCTTCGGATGGACCCTCGACCTCGACTGGTCGGGAATCATGGATACGGCCAATCTGAAGATATTAGAGGACGGCTGGAGTCTCTTTACGATCTTCTTTATGCTGATGCTCTTCAAAGGATGGCTGCAGGCGGCTGCCGGCCCCGCGCCGAATTACGATATGCAGCGCATTCTCGCCGCTCAGAAACCGACCGATGCAGCGAAAATGAGCGGCCTGGTGAGTCTTGTCCTGAATATTCCAAGATATATGCTCGTGGCGGGATTAACCGTCCTCGCTCTGGCATTCTTCAGCGATCAGCTGAATGCGATGGGTGCGGCGGTCGACTTCGAACTTGTGCTCCCGTTCGCACTGAGCAACTTCATCCCGGCCGGGTTGCTCGGACTGCTGACCGCCGCGCTTATTGCGGCGTTTATGTCGACGTATGCGGCGACGGTGAACGCCGCCCCGGCATATATCGTGAACGATATCTATAAACGGTTTATCAATCCCGGTGCAGAGCCGAAAGTATATGTCAGGTGGAGCTATGCGATATCCTTGTTGGTAGTCGTCCTGGGAACGGCCTTCGGTTTTATGCTCGGAACGATCCACGACATCGTCCAGTGGATCGTTGCAGCGCTCTACGGTGGATACACGGCGGCGAATCTGCTGAAATGGTATTGGTGGAGATTCAACAGCTACGGATACTTCTGGGGGATGGCAGGAGGGATAATCGGCTCGATGATATTCCCGGCGATCTATTCCGACGTACCGGTGATCTATGTATTTCCGCTGATTCTTCTGGTTTCCCTCGTCGGCTGCTTCGCAGGGACGTTCCTCAGCGCGCCGGACGACGAAAAGGTACTGAAACGATTTTATATTAAAGTGCGGCCTTGGGGATTCTGGAAACCGATCCATGAAAAGGTACTGCTCGACTATCCGGGCATTGAAAAGAACATGGACTTCAAACGCGATATGGTCAATGTCGTCGTCGGAATTGTCTGGCAGACCGCGCTTGTCGCATCCGGAATCTATATCGTTATTCAGGATTTCAATGCTCTGTTTATCTGCTTCGGTCTCATTCTCGCGACGTCCGTTTTTCTGAAATACAACTGGTACGATAAGTTGAAGGATTACCCGGACCGTTTCTCAGCAGAACTTGAAGCATTGCCGAACAATACCGAAACCGTCTCCGATGAAGACCGGCAATAAGAAAAGTCTGACCCGAATCTGAACTTGCCGCGGTATCCTCACCGGAAAAAAGCCTGTATACGGATATCTTTTATGTCAGCATTTCCGGATCCAGAAATAAAACTCAGCGCCGCGTTTCTTGAGCGGTACGAGGTTCTCACAGAGCGGCATCAGGCGCTCGTCAATCGTCCGAATGAAGCGTCGGGTGACGGCAACGGCATATTCAAACGGTTCAGATACCCGGTTCTCACTGCAGAACATACACCGCTCATCTGGCGTTACGATTTTAATCCCAATTCGAATCCCCATCTTATTGAGAGAATGCCGATAAATGCCGTCTTCAATCCTGGCGCAATCAAGCTTGACGGGAAATATATACTTGTCGCCCGGGTGGAGGGTGCCGACCGGAAATCATTCTTCGCCATTGCCGAGAGCCCGAACGGCATTGACAGGTTCCGGTTCCGTGACTATCCGATTCGAATGCCGGAAACAGACATTCCCGATGTGAATATATACGATATCCGCCTGACGAAACACGAGGACGGATGGATCTACGGCGTTTTTTGTACGGAGCGAAAAGATCCCGATGCGCCTCCGCATGACACATCCCGAGCTGTAGCGGCGGCGGGAATTGCGCGAACCAGAGATTTGATTTCCTGGGTCCGTCTCCCTGATATTAAAACTCCCTCGAAACAGCAGCGGAATATCGTTTTGCATCCGGAGTTCGTCGGCGGGAAATATGTTTTCTATACACGTCCGCAGGATGATTTTATCGAAGCTGGAAAAGGAGGCGGCATCGGATGGGGGCTCTGCGACGATACCGAGAATCCCGTCATCTACAGGGAAGAAATAATCGATGAACGGATTTACCATACGATCAAGGAGGTAAAAAACGGCCAGGGTCCGCCGCCGCTGAAAACGGAAAAAGGCTGGCTGCATCTCGCCCATGGTGTGCGCAATACCGCGGCCGGCTTGCGGTATGTTCTATACTTGTTTCTCACCGATCTGCAAAGTCCGAATAAGATTCTCGCCCGCCCCGGCGGGTTGTTCATCGGACCGGAAGGAGACGAGCGGGTGGGGGATGTCTCGAATGTGGTATTTTCAAACGGTTGGATACCTGACGACGATGGGACGGTATTTATCTATTATGCATCGTCTGACACGAGAACTCATGTCGCCGTCTCGAAATTGGAAATTCTCCTGGATTATGTGCTCAATACACCGTCCGATCCGTTTCGGTCGGCTGCATGTGTAGAGCAGCGATACGGTTTGATAGAACGGAATCTGGACCTACTCGAGAAAGCCCGTCAATGAAAGCTGTCGATAAATTATATATGCTGCGAAAAGAACTGGATGCTGAATTACGCGGTCATATCCTGAGATACTGGTCGGATCACGCGGTCGACAGCGAACACGGGGGATTTATCGGAAGGATAGACTCGCACAACAGAAAGGTCGAGTTCGCGCATAAAGGCGCAATACTGAATACGAGGATTCTCTGGACATATTCGGCCGTCCACGGAATGTTCAACGATTCACATTCCCGCGAGCTTGCCGGCAGAGCATACGCGTATATCGAACGATACTTCCGGGACGGCGAACACGGGGGACTCTATTGGCTGCTCGATCATCTCGGAACACCTTCCGATACTAAGAAACACACCTATGCCCAGGCATTCGCTATTTACGGATACAGCGAATATTATAAAGCAACCGCTCACAAGCCGGCGCTCGACCGTGCAGTGGAGATATTCAACCTGCTCGAGCATCACAGTTACGATCGAATCTATTCGGGATATCACGAAGCATTCACACGCGATTGGGAGCCGCTCGACGATGCGAGGCTCAGCGCTGATAACGTTCTTGAGAAGCGCAGTATGAACACTCATATTCACCTCCTTGAGGCATATGCCAATCTCTACAGAATCTGGCCCGGCGAATTGCTCCGCGAGCGATTGAAAACGCTGGTCGAACTCTTTCTCGGTCCGATCTACGATGCGAAGAATCACCACTTCCATTCCTTCTTCAATGAAAAATGGAATCCGAAGTCTCTCGTCTACTCGTACGGCCATGACATCGAAGCGAGCTGGCTCATCTCCGATGCAGCACGGACGCTCGGAGAGACGCGCCTGGTGGAGGAAACCGACAGGCTGGCCCGTGAGATCGCCTCAACGACGCTCGACGAGGGGGTCGATGAACGTTATGGAGGCGTATTTTATTTGGGCGAAGGAGGAAGACCCGTCGATACCGATAAGCAATGGTGGGCGCAGGCGGAAGCGATCGTCGGATTCCTCGATGTATATCAGAAAACATCGGACGAAGTGTATCTCGACGCTGCGCTCCGTATATGGTCGTTTACCAAGGAAAAAATAATCGACCACACCTATGGAGATTGGTTTTACAGAATTGCCTGGAACGGCAAACCATATCTCGAAGAAGACAAGATCGGACCCTGGAAATGTCCGTATCATACGGTGCGTGCATGTCTGGAGGTGATCAACAGAATCGAACCGGATCCTGCGTACGCGGAGCATCAGCACGCCAATTTTATTCCCGGAGCGACCGAACAGCATGGTAAGCATAACGATAGAGCCGAACCCGAGTAAAAAGACCGGTTTCCGGGGGCGACGCACCCTCTATGGAATTCTATATCTACATTCCACCCTTACTCTCTTCATAATTCCGCTCCTCGCGGCGGTCGGCTGCAGCCGCGCCATCGAGACACGGTTGGTCGATCCCGATGCAAACGTTGAAACGATAAATCTGTATTCAAACCTTTGGGAACTCGCACCGAATGCGGTGTTGTTCGGGCATCAGGCAACGCTTGCATACGGAGTGACCTGGCGTGGCGAAGAAGATCGATCGGACGTCAAAGATGTAACCGGTTCATTTCCGGCAGTTTACGGATGGGATGTTGCCGATTTCCTCCGGCTGCAGTTTTCGCACGATGAGATCGCTTCGCGGAGGTCGAGACTCGCGGGATGGGTGAGGGATGCTTATGAACGGGGAGGAGTACTGACATTCTCCTGGCACATGTCGAACCCGGTAACGGGAGAATCGTTTTACGATACCACCCCTGCAGTTCATACGATAATTCCCGGCGGAGAGCTCCACGATGAATACAAAAAAATTCTGGATGAAGCAGCGGCGTTTTTCGTCGAAGTGTCGCCCATTCCTGTCATCTTTCGGCCGTACCACGAGCACAATGGCGATTGGTTCTGGTGGGGGAAAGGCATATCCTCCGAGGAAGATTTCATATCGCTGTGGCGCTTTACCGTCGAATACCTCCGCGACGAGAAGAAAGTCCGAAATCTGATCTATGCATTCTCGCCCGACAGGAGTAGGATGAATATTCGAAATTTCGAACATGATTACCTCTACGGTTACCCGGGTGATGACTACGTCGATATAATCGGTCTCGACAATTATTGGGATCTCGGCCATCCGGCAAATACCACGCCTCCCGGCGAAAGAATTGAGCATTTCGTAAATAGTCTTCGTTATACGGTCGCTCTGGCGAGGGAACGGAAGAAGATCGCCGCATTGACCGAGACCGGCCTGGAGGCAATTCCCGATTCGACCTGGTGGACTGAGACCCTCCTCAAGAGCATCCTGACCGACGAAGTGACGCGCGAAATTGTTTACGTACTCGTCTGGAGAAACGCCAACAGGGAGACGGATCGTAAAGATCATTATTATGCGCCGTATCCCGGTCAAATGAGTGCAGACGATTTTATCAAATTCCGGAACCATCCGTTTGTCATGTTTGAAGACGATCTTCCGGATCTTTACGGGAAGCCCGCCCATTGACACCCGAACCATATCGATACGGTACCATTATACGCAGCGGTGACATCCTGATGCCGGAGGTCGGGCCGTGAACGCCGCCGTACGATATATACTCCTGATCGGCATAGGGTATTATGCAGCGACTCCGCAACTCCAATCCGCTTTTCGGAATTTCCACGCCGACGACAGCCGCGTTCAAATCATGGGAAGACATAGTGCCGACGGATCGGGAGCAATCCGATTCGGCGCTTCCGGCGTCAGTTTCCATATAAGATTTAAAGGTTCTGATCTTTCGATAATATTGGAGGATGAAGGCCGGCAGGGATCGTCCTATAATTACTTTACGGTAGTTGTAGACGGAGAAACGCCGGGGCGATTCCGGACGATGAGTGGAGTACATGCATACCGGATCGCGGCAGGATTATCCGATGATGAACATACCGTGATTCTCAGTAAGGCGACTGAAGGACAGAACGGCTGGAATAAACTCATCGGATTTAAGTGCGAAGCATTACTGCAATATCCCCGGCTGCCCGATAGGAAAATAGAATATATCGGGGATTCGATCACCTGCGGTTTCGGCCTCGATGAATCATCAGTGCCATGCGGCTCAGGGACATGGTTCGATCAGCACCATGCATGGCTTACCTACGGCGCTCTCCTCGCGCGGACGTTCAATGCTCAATGGTCGATAAGCGCCGTGTCCGGCATCGGCATGATCCGCAACTGGAACACACCGGAACCGGTGATGCCCGATATTTATAACGGGAAATACATGGACTTCGCCGACGCGGATGCCGGCTGGAACCATGCGCGATATCGACCGGATTTGATCGTCATTGGCCTTGGGACGAACGATTTTTCCGACGGCGACGGAGAAAATCCGAGGTTGCCTCCGGAATCGAAATCGTTCGTTGAAGCTTATATCAGGTTCGTGAATAATCTGCGATCGGTGCACCCCGGCGCGCGATTCATTCTGCTTTCCAGTCCGGTTCTCGAACCGGAAAAAAATAAAATTCTGGAAAAATATATCGAACAGATCCTTCAGCATCTGCACAACGATGGATTTTCCGGGATTACCGGATTTTCATTCCCAAAGCGTTATACGACGGGATGCAGCGGGCATCCCGGACGGACGGATCATATAGAAATGGCCCGTGTTCTGGAACCATACATCAGGGAGTTAATGAATTGGTAAATAAAATTAATTTCAGACGCCGCAGCACCGCGGTATTTGTTTCAGTTCTCTTATTATGGATGGCCATGATATCTCCAGCGATGCACGCGAAGACATACGATTTCTACATACTTGCCGGTCAATCGAATATGGAAGGATTGGGACTGGTAACGGATCTTCCCGATTCCCTGTCGGGAATCCATAACGGCGTATTCATCTACCACCCGAACCGGCTTCAGGATAATGCGAGCCCCGAGGATATCGGTTATTGGGAGGAACTGCGTCCGGGACATGGTGCGGGTTTCATGACCGACGGAATGCATAGTTTCTATTCCGATAAATTCGGACCCGAACTCTCTTTCGCAATCGAAATGAAAAAGCTCTCCCCGACGCGCAACATCGCGATATTCAAATATGCAAAGGGGGGTGCGTCCATTCACCCGGAAGCTGCGGGAGACTGGGGCTGCTGGTATCCCGATTCGGGATCGGATGTCGGCATCAATCAATGGGATCATTTCAAGCATCAACTCCGGAGAGCCCTCTCGGTCGAAGATATCGACGGTGACGGAGAGCCGGATACTCTCGTCCCCGCGGGAATCCTTTGGCTGCAGGGTGAGAGCGATGCGTCGTTTACCAGGGCGATCGCGGAATCGTATACAGACAACCTGAGTTTCCTCATCCGGTCGATCCGGGACGCTGCCGGAAAACCTCTTCTCCCCGTAGTCGTTTGCAGAATAAGCGAATCGAATCTCGGCGAGAACGGAACGGTGTTGACATGGGGCCCCATCATACAATCGGCCCAGGAAAAATTTGTCGAACTCGATCCGCATGCAGCTCTGATCCGGCCGCCCGATAATCACGGATGGCTCGATCCGTGGCATTACGACAGCCAAGCGTACCTGGAACTCGGCGTGCGCTTTGCCGAAGCAATGTATGGTCTGCAAAGGTCTGAGTAATCCTCACGTATTTGGACTCTTTTCGATATGAAAAAAACAAAGATATTATCGGTTGTTCCGGTTGTTTTCATCTGTACGATGATTATTACGCTAGGGGCAGATTCGTCAGGCGCTCCCACATACGCCGAGCGCCGTGCGCTCGAAAGAACTCAAGATGCGGAGCTTGAACGGCGTATCGATATACTGCTTGAGGAAATGACGCTCGAGGAAAAGATCGGCCAGATGCTCATGATTAATGTATCCGAATTTAACGTCCGGGATGACGATCGGTTCTTTAACGGTGTTTCGGTAGACTCTGCAAAGTTCATCAGATTCGTAACAGAATTTCATACCGGGAGCTTCCTGAACGGAATCGCCGTCTCACCGGAAACCTGGTATGAATTCTCAAAAACCATCCAGGAGTTGAATCTCGCTCACAGCAGACTGAAAATCCCTCTTATCTATGGAGTCGACCATATTCATGGAACCAACTATCTTGAAGGAGGTGTCGTTTTCCCGCACCTGATCAATATTGCCGCAACGTTCCAGCCGGACCATGCATATGAGATGGGGAGGATAACCGGTATCGAATCGGCGGATCTCGGCCATCATTGGATATTCGCGCCTGTTATGGATCTCGGACGAAATCCGAAATTCGCCCGATTCTATGAGACTGCCGGCGAAGATCCCTATCTGGCGGGCCGCATGGGGGCCGCATTTGTAGAGGGAATCCAGAATAACCCGGAAACGAACCCTTACAAGCAGGCGGCGACGCTTAAGCATTTCATCGGGTACTCCGATCCGAAATCCGGTTGGGACAGGACGCCGGTCGACATCTCAGGAGTAACCATGCACGAGATGTTCGTGCCGCCGTTCCGGATTCCGATCGATGCCGGTGCGAAAACGATTATGATACAGGGGGGAGAGGTGAATCACGTGCCGGTGCATGCATCGTATGAGTTGTTGACAACCTTACTCAGAAATACTATGAATTTCAAGGGCGTTGCTGTGACCGATTGGAGGGATGTCGAAAGACTATGGACGCATCACAATGTTGCCGCAGACATGAAGGAGGCGGTCCTCATCTCCGTGAATGCCGGCATCGATATATCCATGGCCCCCTTCGATCCCGTTTTTCATACCATATTGACCGGCCTGGTTCGCGAAGGAAGAATATCCGAGGACAGGATTGATCTGTCCGTGGCCCGCGTCCTGCGATTGAAACTGCAACTCGGCCTGTTCGAAAATCCACTGCCGGGAAACGACCGGTTCGACCGCATCGGCAGAGAAGAATACCACGCGGCTTCTCTCCGGGCTGCGAGAGAATCCCTCGTACTTCTGAAGAACGATAATATCCTCCCGCTCCGTCCGGGAAGCAGGATACTTTTAGCCGGGATGAACGCCGATACGAAACGATCCCTCACCGGCGGTTGGACATACGAGTGGAGTCCTTCGGACGATACTTTCTTTCCCCCGGATATGCAGACACTCAAGGATGCGCTGCGGGAAAAATTCGACGTTTTTGATGCCGATCAAAACTCGCTCAAATTGCTTGCCGCCTCGGCAGATGCAATCGTAATAGCTACGGGGGAGCACCCGTATGCAGAGGGATACGGAGATATCGTAGACCAAAATCTGGATGTATCCGAACAGCGGCTTATCGGCAGCGCGATAGCGACCGGCAAACCCGTTGTTGTCGTCATGATCGCCGGGAGGCCGCGGCTCGTCTCCGATATTTTCGATGCCGCCGGTGCGTTTATCTGGGCGGGTCTTCCGGGACAGCATGGCGCGCGGGCAATTACGGATGTTTTAAGCGGTGAATTCAATCCCGAAGGACGATTACCGTTCTCATATCCGCGATACCCCGCCGTCTGGTTTCCATATAATCACAAGGCGACAGACAGAAGGGTATTCATCTCCGAACCGGAAATCGATGTCTGGCTGGCGCCGTTCGGGTCGGGACTCAGCTATACCGAATTCGGATACTCCGATCTTGTACTCAGCGATACCGTTCTGTCAAAGACTGGCCGAATATCAGCTTCGGTAACCGTCACCAATAACGGTTATCTTCCCGGTACGGAAACCGTTCTCTGGTATCTCCGTCAGGAGGTCGCACCGGTGACGAGACCGGTCAAAGCGCTTAAACATTTCGAGAAGCAAGAACTCGATCCCGGGGTGAGCCGTCAGGTATCGTTCGAGATTATTCCGGAGGAACATCTCTGGTTCCCTGATGACGCCGGATCGCGAATTTTAAATGACGGATATTTCAGAATATTCGCCGGTGATCAGGAAGCCCGCTTCCGATTGACCGATTGAATTTATCTCGAGAATATCCGAACGACCTCTCTCGATCCGAAAATCGACTATCTTGGTTGACGATATGAAATAAGCTGAAGCAGCATACTGAGCCCGGATAATGCATCGGTCACCGATCAATGCTACAATACGCCGGACACAGACGATATTTCCTTTTAGTATACAGTAGACCCTCAACGGTGTGATTTCGATAACGACGGCTATCCGGACCTTATTCTGGGGAACGCGGGTGTAGATCAACTCCTTAAAAGTAACGGAGACGGTACCTTCACCGACGTCACTGCTCTCGCAGGAGTCCCCGGCGGCGCCACTCAGGTGAGCACAAGCGCGCTCTGGTTCGACTACAATAACGACGGCAAACTCGACCTGTATGTCTCCGTCTGGGAGGACTATTCAACCGGTGAAAGAAATATTCGCAACCGGATGTATGAATATGCGGGTGACGGACTTTTTATCAATGTTTCAGCCGTCAGCGGTCTGGATGACGACGGTAAAACCTGGATGACGATCGCCTTCGATATCGACAACGATGGATGGCTCGATCTTTACCTGGCTAACGACTTCGGTGCGAATAAATTGTATATTAATAACCGGGATAATACATTCGAGGATATGGGGCGGCATCCATCCGCCGGTTGACGATATACCCGGTCGAGTGATCGGCCGAAGGGTCGGCATCGATGCTTTTCATCTTGCACAAAAAATATTAATTATTTCGAGATACTTTCAGTTCTCAATGGTGGATAAGTTGACGGTAGATATAAAATAAATAATTACCAGCGCCACAAAAGACTACTGTAAATTCCCGAACCGCTGCACACATAAGTTTCATTCGATCGTACTCTGAATCTGATCCATGGCGAAATTAAACGATGACCAATTGCGTACATGCTTTTTATCTGCAGCAACGGGGAATAAAAATTATTGTGCTCGTCATCGCAATATTTTTATTTAGCCCGCTTGGATTGCCGGCCCAATTTCACTATTCGTTCGACGAGCCGACACTCGACGGATGGAGATTTTTCAGCGGGGACGGCGAGGCAGCCGTTAATTTTATACCGGGGAACGGTTACGCTTCGATTATTGTCGATGCAACCAGAGATAAGCGGAATATCTGGTGGGCGGTCATCCAGCGGACAGTCTCGGATGAACTCGACCTGAGTAAGTTATCTCTGAGAAACCATGAACTCCGTATCGAAGCGCGTATTCGTACAAGCCATGCACCGCGACGGGTTAATCTTCATCTTCATACGCAAAGAACGACCGATTTCCACACACACCTGATGGAGTTCGATATCCCGGACACGACCGGATGGCACACGATAAGCATGACGACCGCCGACTTCAGGGCGAGTCCGGGAGATCTCGTCAACGGTCAGCTCGCTTTGATGGATTGGGGTACCGGGCGGTACAGGGTCGATGTCGATTATTTTAGAGTCGAAGTACTCGATACGGATACTATTCCGCCCGACAAGGGAGAGCAGGTGCTGTATCCTCCCCCGGTACCTGACCCGAATATGTTTTCTCACCGGATCGTCGCTTTCCAGGATGGTATGGTGGACCTGCAATATCCGGAGGTCAATTTCGGCGGGTGGCACGCCCCGGACGGGCAGGATAGGATTCCGCTGGTCTCGGTCAATGGAAGCCAAATCACTCTCCTGAGATGGGACCTCGATGCATTCAAGGAGAGGCGCCCGGAGGGCTATGGTATGTTGGAATTGACAACCCATTCGGTGCAGAAAACCGAGGGATCGGGATTGAAGGAATTCGATCGGATCAGACTTGTTGAAATTCTGGGAGGTGAAAAGGGATGGGAAAGACATACGGTCACCCTTCAAAATATAATGAAGTATGAATCTTTGGAGACGGTTTTTAATCCACAGATGATCATAGACGTGGATATCAATGAAGAGCCCGGCGGGAAGACGTATATCCACATACCCCGGTCTGTAATCCGGCGACTCTTGGCCGGGAGTACCGGGGGAATCGCAATCCGCCCCCTCGGCGCAATACACGTGAACCTGTTTTCGGGAGACTTCTCGGGGGGAAAGTACGGCGCAGCGCTGTATTTTAACTTGGACCGGGCAAATTGATTCGGAAGGCGGGCATCATCATCCTCCCGATCAGGCGAAGCATCGCTCTGCAGGGGGTGGCTTTTTCAGCCGTACGAGACGCCGATTCTCTGTATTGCCCGCGGTTCAGCGGTAGTTACATGGCATCGGTGAATCGGAAGAAACAACAACATACGAACAACGCTGTAGGATATTACCGGAGGTGACATATGAAATATATAAACATATTGATGCTCGGTGTATTGCTGCTTCTGGGGTGCGGTGCCGGTAGGACTACCGCCCCCGCACGGGATGTCTCTAGACTCGTGAGTATGACTTCGCTTCCGCCGCTTCACGATAATATCCGGACACCCCACCTTATGCTCGACGTTTATTTCTATGTCCTGCATGACGGTACCGTCAGCGATATCAAGATGATGAATTCAAGCGGCGATCCCGAGTGGGATCGGGTGGCGGTCGACTCGATGAAGCAATGGAAATACGCACCGAATACCGGCGAGTATGCTACTTCCGGAATCTGGCTGCGGAATACCATTCTGGTTCAGATTCAGGATCCGATCATTATGACGATCGGTGAACTCGTTTCCGATAATTCCCGAACCGCCGATTCACTCTACGCTCTCTTGCGTGCAGGCGAGGATTTCCATAAACTCGCGGCACAGAACGGAAGCGATGAGCCGAAACGCGCGGGAAGATTTTTCGAGGCGATCGATCTGGCCAGGTATCCTCCACACGTCAGGACTGAATTGAGCAAACTGCGCATCAATGATTTCACACGGCCGATACGGGTCGGAGACGATTACGTCATTTATAAGCGATATGAAAATCATAATGTCCGGATTCTTATCGAATGAACGATGCTACGGCGCTTTTCGCAGGATCATGATATTCTCCGGATTTAGAATCATTGGTGTCTTTGTATATCCGTTTATTCATAACAAAAAAAATATTATGAGCTGATTGCCGGATGAAAATTCTCTTTATTGGCGGTACGGGAAATATCAGTCAGGCGGTGTCCGAGGCAACGATTGCCGCCGGAATCGATTTGTATCTTCTCAATCGCGGCAGGACCGGCTCCGGCATCTCCGGCGCACGGTCTATCGTCGGCGATATTTCGAACCCCGGCGAGATTTCACGCCTTCTGGCCGATCAGACCTGGGACGTCGTGGTCGATTGGATTGCATTTACCGAAAAGGATGTGCTGAGAGATATCGAATTGTTCCGATCAAGAACGAAACAATATATATTCATCAGCTCCGCTTCGGTATACCAAAAGCCGCTCTCTTTTCCGGTGATCACGGAATCGACCCCGCTCGCAAATCCTTTCTGGCAATATTCCCGGAATAAAATCGCTTGTGAGTTGATACTGGATTCGTTTTACCGGCAGGAGGGCTTTCCCGTTACCATTGTTCGACCGTCTCTGACCTATTATAACGTTATTCCGGTGACCATAGGAGGCTGGCAAGAATATACGGTTGTCGAACGGATGAAAAAGGGAAAAAAGATAATCGTGCATGGCGACGGCACATCGCTCTGGACGGTCACGCATGCCGAGGATTTCGCGCGGGGTATTTTAGGTCTTTTCGGGCACCAACAGGCGATAGGCCAGGCATTTCACATTACCTCCGATGAAATATTAACCTGGGACCAGATCCATCATGCGTTGGCGGCCGCTGTAGATTGCGAGCCGAATATCGTTCATATCCCTTCCGATCTGCTCGCGGCGTACGATGATCGGTTTACGGGAAGTCTGATCGGCGACAAAGCGACAAGCGTCATATTCGACAATACAAAGATCAAACGGTTCGTTCCGGGTTTCAAAGCGGTCATACCCTTCCGGCAGGGAATCCGCCGGACGCTCGAATGGTTCGGTGCTGATCCCGCGCGCAGGATCGTCCGCCGTGAAACTGATCAATGGATGGATCGGATAATCGAAAGGTACGAAAGGGCATACCCTGCATCGGGGGAAACGTTTAAACTCAACTCATAATGAATAGGGAGGAAGTAATGCCGGATGTCATTCGCATGATGAGCATCGCCATGCTTGTGCCGGTGTTCGTTATGACTACGAATAGTAACGAATATCAAGCATCGTCCGACAATGACGGAAAGGTCGAGAAAATAGCGGGCGGATTCAAATTTGTCGAGGGCCCCTTATGGATCGAGGGGGCCGGTCTGTTATTTTCAGACATTTCGGATGATAAGATATACAGGTGGTCTCCTGAAGCGGGTGTGAGTATATACATGGATCCGTCGGGAAGCTCCAACGGACTCACTGCCGACGGGAATGGAAACCTCGTCTTCACCCAGATGAAGTACCGGCGAATCTCGCGTATGGAAAAGAATGGGAGTATCGCTCCTCTTGCCGATAACTATGACGGATTGAAATTCAATAGCCCGAACGATCTGGTTGTCGGATCGGACGGTTCCATATACTTTACCGATCCGCCGTTTAATATCCCGGAAGGTGAACGGAGGGAACTCGACTTTTCGGGTATATACAGGATAGATTCCTCGGGCTCGGTTCGATTACTGGATAACTCCCTCGCTCTGCCGAATGGAATTTGTTTTTCACCGGATGGCAAATTACTCTACGTCAACGATTCCAGGGAACGGATCATTTATGTCTGGGACCTTGCAGAAGATCTGAATATTACCCGGAAACGTAAGTTCGCATCGATCGAGCCGGATGGATATCTTGACGGCATGAAAACCGATCCGGACGGTAATCTGTATTGTGCGGGACCTGTCGGCATCTGGATATTCTCTCCGGAAGGAGAACACCTGGGAACAATCCCGGTTCCGGAGCAGACGACAAATCTGGCATGGGGTGACGATCACCGCCGTACGCTGTACGTTACATCGGGCGGAAGCGTTTACCGGATCGCAGATCCCTATCCCGTTTTCTCAGAGCGGGAGTGAGGTGTTGAGTAAGAAGATACCACCATTCCAGGCGGATCCGGCTGACGTAGAAGCGCGTAGGATCCTGTCGCTGATGACGGACGAGGAGAAAATATCATATGTAAGCGGCGAACGGATGTTTCTTATCCGTCCCCTCGAAAGATTAGGCCTTCCTGAAGTCTACATGTCCGATGCATCCCAGGGAATACATATAAGGCAAAATTTCGGGGAAACGGATCTGAGCCGGTATCAGCCGGAGAGATCGACCGCGTTCCCCGCTCCGATCTTACTCGCAGCCACATGGAATACGGATTTAGCGTACAGGTACGCAGAGGCGATAGGGGGAGAATGCAGGGCGGCGGGGATCGGGGTGTTGCTCGGTCCCGGAGTAAATATCTACAGGCAGTCCCAATGCGGGAGAAATTTCGAATATCTCGGCGAAGATCCGTATCTCGCCGCATGTCTGGTTGAGAACTATGTCCTCGGTCTGCAGAGCACCGGTACGGCGGCGACGCTGAAACATTTTGTTGCGAATAATACCGAGTATTTCCGCCGGAAGAGCAATTCGATCGTGGATGAACGTACGTTACACGAAATTTACCTTCCCGCCTTCCGCGCGGGAATTGAAGCGGGCGCGAAAGCGGTCATGACCGCCTATAATCTTCTGAACGGCGAATGGTGCGGTCAGAGTCGGTACGTTATCAGCGATCTGTTGCGCGAAAAGCTCGGCTTTCGCGGACTCGTAATGACCGATTGGTGGTCGGTCCACGACGGTGAAAAACTGGTCAAGTCCGGACAGGATCTCGAAATGCCTCACGCCGTAGCTCTGAAGGGTATCCGGAAATTGCTGGCTGATGGCAACGTAAAGATCGAGGATATCGAGAACATGGTTCTGCATATCCTTCGACTTGTCTGCAGTCTGCGTCAAGTCCAGGCTGAGGATCGCCAGTCGTACAACGAAATGCTTGAAGCTCATGAGGAGATCGCCCTGCAAACTGCGCGTGAAGGGATCGTTCTGCTCAAGAACGACAATGCCCTTCTTCCACTCGGCAACGAGGTGGAATCAATACTTCTGACCGGAGAATTTGTCGAAACGCGAGCCGAAGGCGGCGGCTCGGCTGCGGTCGAGGGATTTAACAACCGGACGCTGCTCGCAGAGCTTATCTCTGAATTCGGTTCAAAAGTAAATTTCGTCGCAGAACCTGCACCCGGCCAGATCGCCTCGGCTGATGTCGTCATATGCAGTGTTGGAACCTGCGACAGCGAAGGGTGGGACAGGCCGTTCAGATTACAGACAGACATCGAGAAAAAAGTTGTCGATATCGTTTCAAAAAATCCGAATACCGTCGTGATCGTCAACTCCGGGAGCGGAATCCAAATGACTCCCTGGAATGAACTTGCCGGAGCGATTCTGTACGCATGGTACGGCGGCCAGGCCGGCAGCAGGGCGGTCGTAGAAATACTCTCCGGTAAAACAAATCCATCCGGGAAACTTCCGATCACGATAGAGAGAGATTTCAGCGATTCTCCGGGTTCCGGCGATATTCCGTCGGGAGAGCATCTGTATACCGGCTGGAATGACGAAGAAGAGAAACAACGTCCCGTGTACGATATTACCTATGACGAGGGTATATTTATCGGATACCGGTGGTATGAACGACAGGGAATATCGCCTCTCTTTCCGTTCGGTTTCGGACTCTCCTATACGGAATTCGAATATAGCGGGCTCCGGATATCGACCGATAAGTTCGTCGATGATGACCCCATGACAATCGAATTCAATCTCAGAAACACCGGGCGGCGACGGGGGGCCGAGATCGCGCAGATATACGTTCAGGATCTCGATTGCAGCCATCCGCGACCGTTGAAGGAACTGAAGGGGTTTTTAAAGGTAACCTTGGATCCGGGTGAGAACAGGACGTTGACTGCTACGTTGGACCGGCGGGCGTTTGCATACTGGAATCCGGATCTCCGCTCATGGTATACAGGCGACGGGAGATTCATCGTATGTGTAGGGTCGTCGTCGCAGGATATTCGGCTTCGGAAGGAGATCCGGCTTATCCACAGCTCTGGCGGCGGAGTAGTATAATATGCAGCTCCATTTTATAGACATAGCGATCGTGGTAGTTTACCTGCTGGTGATCATTGCGGCCGGGTCGTACATGTCGCGGAGGGCTTCCGAGGATTTGAACGCTTACTTTCTCGGGAGCAAAAAAATACCATGGTATGTGCTGAGCATATCGAACTCGGGAGGCATGTTCGACATCTCGGGGACGATGTGGCTCGTCACGATCGCGTTCGTGTACGGGATGCAGAGCGTATTTATTCCCTGGATCTGGCCTCTGTTCAACCAGATCTTTCTCATGGTCTATCTCGCGGCCTGGATCCGCCGGTCAAACGTCATGACCGGCGCGGAATGGATCACCACACGGTTCGATCAATCGAGTCGGGGAGGTCAACTTGCGCACATTATCACGGTGTTGTTCTCTGTCGTATCGATCATCGGCTTCCTGAGCTATGCGTTCGTCGGAGTCGGTAAATTTGCCGGAATTTTTCTCCCCTGGGATTTATCGCCGCATGTCTATGCGATTATCGTCACTCTGGCAACGGGCGTCTATGTTGTGTACGGCGGGATGTTCGGTGTGGTAGTGACCGATGTGCTGCAATATATACTGATGACAATCTCCGCGGTCATCATTACAGTTATTGCGATGAGCAGAGTTTCTCCCGAATTGCTGGCATCGGTAACCCCGCCGGGTTGGGAGAATATGTGGTTCGGATGGCGGCTTGATCTGGATTGGAGCGGATTTATCGAAGCGGTTAACGGAAAGATAGCATCCGACGGCTGGGAACTCTTCACAATTTTTATAATGATGGCATTGTTTAAAGGAGTATTCGTCAGTCTCGCCGGACCGGTCGCTACGCAGGCTCTGCAGCGTATCCTCGCTGCACGCACACCGAGAGAAGCCGGCCTGATGAACGGACTGGCCGTGATCATCGTTTCCATTCCCCGGTACCTCATGATCGGAAGCTTCGCGATCCTGGCGCTCGCCTTCTTCAGTCCGCAGCTGAAATTAATGGGAGCCGGCATCGACTTCGAGCTGATTCTTCCGTTCGCGATCAGCAATTTCGTACCGGTGGGACTGCTTGGACTGATGCTCGCTGCGATGCTCGCCGCCCATATGTCAACGACCTCTTCATTCCTCAACCTCGGTCCGGCATTCATCGTCAACGATGTCTACAAACGCTATATCAACCCGGACGCTTCCAACAGAACGTTCGTCCGGGCGGGATACATCGTCACCGCGCTGGTCACCGTTCTGAGCATACTGTTCGGGATGGTTGTGGAATCGGTTCATTCGGCGACACAATGGATTGTGTCCGCACTCTGGGGCGGATCTGCCGCCGCAAACGTACTTAAATGGCACTGGTGGCGTTTTAACGGATACGGTTATTTCTGGGGAATGTTCGCGGGATTAATCATCGCGCTGCTCATGCCTGTGGTGATGCCGGGAACGAATGTGCTGTTTGTGTATCCCATCATCCTCGTGATTTCGGCGCTCGGCAGCGTTCTGGGAACGATCCTCTCCAGGCCAGAGAAAGAGGAGTTGTTGATTGAATTCTATACGTCGGTACGTCCGTGGGGATTTTGGAAACCGGTGCGGGATAAGATTCAAAGGATCAATCCGGAATTTCAGGGAAACAGGAATTTCAAGAGGGATATGGCTAACGTCGCGGCGGGAACGGTCTGGCAGATAACGCTCATGGGAGCGCCGCTGGCATTCGTGACGCAGAATTGGAATACGCTTTTTATACTCGTTCTGATTCTCGCAGGGACATCCTGGATGCTCAAGAAAAACTGGTATGATAAACTGGAGGATAAGTGATTCCGGTTTATGCCGTGACGGTAAAATTAACTCCGTGGGTGTTAGGAGTTTAATAATTTTCCAGTGCCGTTTCAATTAAATCATCTTTCGTTTAAATATTTTGTGCGGAGTGAAGGTGGGGTCCACCTTCATGGTGGTTCCCACCTGAGGGAGGGTCTTTCCCGCCCGCGCGTGAGAACTATCCCGACCTTGTCGGGATAGACCCCACTTTGCCACCTGCGGTTTAAGTTGTTTAAAGAAGAAAGCGAAAACTAGTTTAATTGAAACGGCACTTGGTATGTCATTACAATGATAGAGAGTAATCGTTTGCATATATTCAGATATATTTGAATTATTGTTACTTTTCTTTTTGAGCCCAAAAAGAAAAGTAACCAAAAGAAAAAGGCTGCCGAAATCTAAACACAATCCGCCTCGGCGGATTTCCCACCGCACAACCTCGACGATTTCGGCTTGGTGGACCTGAATCATTCAAAATGCTTTGTATTTTATTTTGGACAGATGTGACTGAGAATGAAATCTGTTTACCTGCACAGGAACTGGCAATACCGCCTGCTCGGCGACTCAGCATGGCAGGATGCCTCGGTTCCCGGGAACATACACCTCGATCTGCTTGCGAACGGCACAATTCCGGATCCATACTACCGGTCGAATGAACAGGATCAGCAGTGGATCGGAGAAGCGGACTGGGAGTACCGGATGCTCTTCGACGTTTCGCCGGAGCTTATGATCGAAAAACATAAGCGACTTGTATTCGAAGGCCTCGATACATACGCCGATATATATCTCAATGGGTCCCTTATCGGCGAGACCGATAATATGTATTGTGCATGGGATTTCGACGTCGATTCATTAGTACGGGACAAAGCCAACGAGCTGCGCATCGTATTTCATTCGGTTATAGCTAAAACAATACCGATGTATCGTAACACCGGCTTCGAATACGGCGCAAACAATTCCCAGCCCGAGCCGAAGCTGAGTATGTATACCAGAAAACCGGGTTATCATTACGGATGGGATTGGGGTCCGAGACTCCTCACATGCGGCATCTGGAGACCGGTATCTCTCGAATGCTGGTCGGATGTACGGCTCGGCTCTGTGCGGTTCGTACAGAAATCGCTCTCCGACGATGAGGCATCACTGGAACTCGAAGCGGAGGTCGTTGCTTCTGTCAATCTGCGGGTGACATTACACCTGACAAATCCCGGAAACGTTTTTCAGGAGGTAGTCGTCGCAACAGATGTCGGTCAGGAAACAAATTCGATCCGGATACCTTTTAAAATTCCGTCGCCGAAGAAATGGTGGTGCCGCGGCCTCGGCGAGCCGTATTTATATGAGTTGCGACTCGAGTTACTCATGGGTGAGCAGCCGGCTGACGTCTGGGATCATCGAATCGGACTCCGGACCGTTGAACTCGTACATGCCGTGGACGCATGGGGGAAAAGCTTCTATTTTAAAGTGAACGGCATCCCGGTTTTCATAAAGGGGTCGAATTGTTTACCGCCGGATTATTTCATACCACGTATAAGCACGGATAATTACCGGAACTTGCTGAACGATGCTGTTGCGGCGAACATGAATATGGTGCGAATCTGGGGTGGGGCTATATACGAGGAGAACGTATTTTACGATCTATGCGACGAGTCTGGAATCCTGGTATGGCAGGATTTTATGTTCGCATGCGCCATGTACCCCGGTGACGAGCGCATGCTCCGGCGAATAGAGGATGAGGCCGATTACAATATTAAACGGTTGAGAAATCATGCATGTCTCGCGCTCTGGTGCGGAAATAACGAGATAGACGAGGCCTGGCATACGTGGGGGTGGCAGGAGCGTTATAATTACGATGACGCGACCGCAGGAAGGATATGGAGCGATTATCGAGCGATATTCCATGAGCTGCTCCCTCAGAAAGTACGCGACCTTGATCCCGGCCGTGCGTACTGGCCCTCCTCGCCGAAATACGGATTTGTGGATTCACGCAGCCGGACCGACGGTGATATGCATTACTGGGGAGTCTGGTTCCTGAACCATCCGAAGGAAAAATTCAACGAATATCTGCCCAGATTTATGAGCGAGTACGGGCTGCAATCCATGCCGGAGATGCGCTCGTTCAGGGAATTCTCAATCCCCGAAGACTGGCGTCTCGACTCGGAAGTTATGCTCGCTCATCAGAGACAGTATCCGAATCCCGCGAAGGGACAGTTGCTTGGGGGGTACGATATGATGCTGCGGTACCTCGAACGAGAATTCATCGTCCCGGAACGGTTCGAATATCTCGCATACGTGAGTCAGCTCCTGCAAGCCGACTATCTCAGATACGCGATCGAAACCCACAGACGTCGTAAACCGTACTGCATGGGATCGATGTACTGGCAGCTCAATGATCTCTGGCCCGTTACCTCATGGTCGACCGTCGACTATTATGGTCGCTGGAAAGCGGCTCACTATGCGGTACGGCAGGCGTATTCTCCTTTGCTCATTTCTACGGAAGCGGACGGTGAACTCCTGAAGCATTGGATCGTGAACGATACGCAGGCGATAACGGAAGCCTCGATTAAAATCTCTCTGATGGATTTCGACGGAAATCTCTTCTCTGATCGTACGATCGATGTTGCGATCCCTCCCGACAGCAGCAAGTGCTATTTTACACAATCCAAGAGAGATCTCTTGAAGGACCGGAAAGAAACCGAACTTGTCCTGATTTCCAGCCTCCGCTTGAATGCTGCAGTTCTATCGGAGAGCATCTATTATTTTTCGGATGTCAATCGTTTACGACTTCGGGAGCCCGGCATAGAGTTCCGTATAATCGAAGAAAGCGGAGTGTTTATGATCGAATTGACGGCGCGGAGTCTGGCAAAGAACGTCCGGATAAGTACGGGATGCGACGGTAAATTGAGCGATAACTATTTCGATGTGCTGCCCGGTCGAACGAGGTCAGTCCGGTTCGAGCCGGAAGATGCCTGGAATCGTGAACTGGACCTGCTGCATTATTACGCTGTTTCAAATGAACGCATCACTCAGACTTAAAAATAACTGAAAAAAATAATCGGAGATATCGGGAGTATGCTATGCTGAGATATTATGCGATAACCTGTTCGTTCTTAATCTGCATTTCGTTTCTTTCCGCACAACAAGTAATTAAGCTGAATCAGGTCGGATTTAACCCCGATTCCGAAAAAATTGCGGTGATACCCGGCAACCATGCCGGAGAATTCCGGCTTATCGACGACCAGACCGAAGAGATTGTCTATGCCGGGGCGCTGCAGGAATCGAAATACTGGGAGTATTCCGAAGAAACGGCAACCATCGCCGATTTCTCGGCTTTTTCAACCCCCGGAATATACCGCGTTGAACATGACGAAGCCGGCTTGTCGTTTTCATTCAGGATAAGCGACTATATCTTCAGCGACCTGACAAGGTCTGCGATCAGGGCATATTATTTTAACCGCGCTTCGATTGCACTCGAGCCGGCGCATGCGGGCCAATGGTCAAGGTCGGGCGGTCATCCCGACACATCGGTGATTGTTCACCCATCCGCCGCGTCCGGATCGCGGCCGGCAGGATCACGCATCGCATCGCCGCGCGGTTGGTACGACGCCGGAGATTTCAATAAGTACGTGGTAAATTCGGGAATCAGTACATATACGCTGCTCGCGGCGTATGAACATTTCCCCGAATATTTTACTGCACTGGCTCTGAATATCCCGGAAAGCGGTAGTCAGATTCCGGACATCCTTGACGAAGCACGATGGAACATAGAATGGATGCTGACAATGCAGGATCCGGAAGACGGGGGAGTCTATCATAAGCTGACGACGGCAAATTTCCCCGGAATCGTTATGCCGC
>CAZBUK010000044.1:28982-30212 GCA_964495085.1 uncultured Ignavibacteriales bacterium | reverse complement strand
CGGAACTGAGTCCCGACGCGCTGAACTCAAGCGTACGCCCGCCCGGCGTACCCGTTATGGAGAGGTTGGTGAAGGATGCTGCGCCGCTGCCGTTAGTAGTCGCCGATAACGTGCCTCCGAGCGTTCCTCCGCCCGAAGCGATTGCCGCTGTGACCGAGACTCCAGACTGGCTTACCGGGTTGCCCGATCCGTCGCGCAACTGTATAACGGGCTGCTGTCCGAACGCAACACCGGTCTCTGCCGTTGCGGATGGTTGTGTCGTGATGGTTAGCTGGGTCGCCGCTCCCGCGCTTGCCGTAGCATTGAACTGTACGGACGGCAATCCGGGCGACGATACTGTCACAGTATACGTACCAATCTTATTTCCGAGGGTAAGCAGGGTACTTGCTTCGCCCTCCGAATTAGTGCTGGTATTTTGGACGCTGATCGATTGCCCGGTCGCATCGGCCGGTACGCCTGTGATCGAAAATGATACATCGATATCCGGGACGGGAATAGCTAACTCATCCGTCACAACGACCACAAATGGATTGTCCAGCGTCGTGTTTACGGGTTTCGACTGGCCGTCGCCTGAAAGTTTATCGAGATTAGCAGGCTCACCGATCGTCGTAAACTGCCAGGCTGGGGTCCAGTTGCTTGTTCCTCCGTTATTTGCCGCCTGAACTCTCCATTCAAAATCGGATCCTTTTGCGAGAGCGTTTGCGACTGAATATGAGGTAGATGTGAGATTACTGTCATTGATGAAGGGAGAACCCAGATTCCCCTGAGTCGCCAATTGAATTCTATATGTATTAGCACCCGATGAACTGTTCCACGCGAGGGTCGGCGTGGTCGATATACCGGTTGCTCCGTCCGAAGGAGAAGAAAGCGTCGGTGTTGCGGGCGGTGCGACGACAGTTGTGAAACTTCTACTCGTTGACCAGTTACCCTCTCCTCCCGCGTTGACCGCTCTGACCCGCCAGTAGTATGTTGTGTTGTTCTGAAGAGCGGGCGATACGTTTACCGAGGTACCGGCAACGTTCGAATTGGAAAAGATTTCATTCGTGAAGCCCGGGTTGCCATGTACTTCGACCTGGTAGTTGCTGGCTCCCGAGACGCTGTTCCACGAGAGCGTCGGCGTGGTCGATATACCGGTCGCTCCGTCCGAAGGCGAGGCGAGCGTCGGAGCAGGCGGTGGAGCCACTAGCGTGGTGAAGCTCCGTACCGATGACCAGTCGCCCGTACCGCCGT
>CAZBUK010000044.1:0-28882 GCA_964495085.1 uncultured Ignavibacteriales bacterium | reverse complement strand
CCCGATGCGGTGTTCCAAGTGAGGGTCGGATTGGTTGCGATGCCGGTTGCTCCGTCCGAAGGCGAGGCGAGCGTCGGAGCAGGCGGGGGAGCCACTAGCGTGGTGAAGCTCCGTACCGATGACCAGTCGCCCGTACCGCCGTCATTCGTGGCATTGACCCGCCAGTAGTACTGTGTACCGTTCGAGAGTCCGTTTACCTGACGCGATGTTCCTGTAATGCCGCCTTCATTCACGAAAGGACCCGACATATCCGAGTTGAGCGAAACCTGCAACGTATAGGAGGAGGCTCCCGATGCGGTGTTCCAAGTGAGGGTCGGATTGGTTGCGATGCCGGTTGCTCCGTTGGCAGGTGATGCGAGGGTTGGAGCAGGAGGTGGAGCCATTAGCGTAGTGAAACTCCGTACCGATGACCAGTCGCCCGTACCGCCGTCATTCGTGGCATTGACCCGCCAGTAGTACTGTGTACCGTTCGAGAGTCCGTTTACCTGACGCGATGTTCCTGTAATGCCGCCTTCATTCACGAAAGGACCCGACATATCCGAGTTGAGCGAAACCTGCAACGTATAGGAGGAAGCTCCCGATGCGGTGTTCCAACTAAGCGTCGGATTGGTCGCGATGCCGGTCGCTCCGTTGGCAGGTGATGCGAGGGTTGGAGCAGACGGGGGATTGGGTAGTGTCGTAAACGATACCTGATCACCGTAAACAGTTCCTGCAATATTCGTCGCATATGCCCGGACGTAATACGTGGTACTTGCAGAAAGTCCGGTCAGATTGGAGTTATAGTTTCCGGTCTGTGTTACTCCCCCCAGTTCAGTTTTATTGTCTGAGGTTGTCGGATTCTCGGAGGTACTCCAGACATGCCCGTGTTCCGCAGCTGCTGGTATTCCGGTATTGGTTATATTTCCGGAAACAGTTGCGGCAGAAGCGGTAATATCGGAGTTGGATCCTGTTTGAATGGAAGGCGGCAGAGGCAAGGTTGTAAAACTGCGGATAGTAGACCATGCGCTCGAGCCGCTGTCGTTGTCGGCGCGAACTCTCCAGTAATATTGCGTGTAGTGTGATAATCCGGATGCGGAGTACTGTGTACTGCCGATTCCGTTCTCTTCAATTAGGTTCGATGAAAAATCCGATTGGAGGGAGACCTCGAGTGCATACGTTACCGCGTTATTTGCGCTATTCCAGACCAAGGTCGGAGCCGTAGATACATCGATTGCACCGTCCTCGGGCTCCGCCAGCGCAGGAGTGTCCGGTACCTGGGCAACGGAAGCGAAGATCAGCAAGGGCAGAATGATTCCCGCCCGGGCGATTCGTTTGAGTATAATTCTAGTCAACAATGCGTTCAATGTGTGACTCGTTGAATCCATTCGGACAAATTTTAACGGATAGACGGTGCTGAATCCCCTCTGAGGCACAACGGTATGAGGATGGGAATATCCCCCCCAGGATGCGATATTACGGAGAGAGTATAACCATTCATTTTGACCGTTTCCGTGCCGAAAATACTCCTTACCCTCAACCGTATTTAATTGTCAAATTACCAAAATGGTGCTGTGCTGTCAATGATTTACTGCAACATTAGAAAACTCTAATTCCACTATCGGTTTTGCTGTCCCTTAAAATCGCACATAGTGCACATAGTAAAGAGAAGTTTATCTCAATAGAATCATCCTCTTGACTTCTCTGAACTCACCCGCTCTGAGCGTATAGAGATACATGCCGCTGGCGACGGAGTTGCCGAGGTCATTTGTACCGTCCCATGTAACCGAGTAAAAGCCCGCGGTGTGCATATCGCGGACGAGTGTCCTGACTTTCTGACCGAGTATGTTATATATTTCGAGATGGACTGAGATATTTACCGTACCTTCGGCGAGACTGTACTCTATGGTGGTCTCGGGATTGAACGGATTCGGGTAATTTTGAGCAAGGGTATACTCGCGCGGAAGCAATTCTCTGATTTTCTCACCGATAAATTCTTCTGTTCCGACCACAAGAGCGAATTCGCGTTCCATGGTTCCGCTGAGAACATACGGGAATAAACCATTCTCCTCGTGAAATACTTTTCCGGTTTTTCTTTCGATAAGAACAGCATTGATATTTCCCGAAGGATCGAATCCTTCGAGTTCCAGGTGTGCAGCCCCCGGATGTGCGGAAGAAACCTGGAGTATAAATACTTCGCCTTCGCTATCGCTACTCCAAATATCTTCGGCCAGGTATTTATATTCGGTACCCAGATGTTCGTTATAGATCGAGATTCCAAGCTCTTCAAAATCGCCGGGAGGAGCGTATTTTCTGTAGGAGGTACTCCCGGATATTTCATCGTCAATGCGATGTATCCATATCGGACGCGAGGTTTGTCCGTCTCCCCAGAGACGTGCGGTATAGGTTCCGGCAGCATGGATTTGGTTTCCTGTGTTCTTCCCGACGGAGTTACCGTTCGGATATGGAATCCGTATACCGGACGTATTTGTACGGTTGAAGAAGTAATATCCGCGAAACGGTTCGAGGGTCTCGCTCGACCTGTAAGATCCATCAAATTCCCATAACGATTCGGTGATCCCGTTCACCGCCGCGACGGCATTCCAACGAACAGGCACGTCGTATGGATTTGAGATGATATTCCATCCCTGATGCACCGGTATGTTGAATGTTTTATCAGATTCGAGCGGGACGCTCTCCGCAGTTTGGTCGATCAAAAAACCGTTTTTACTCAGTATCCAGAATCCGTTCCCGGGTTTAAACGCAAACCGATCCGAACGGTCGAATTCCACCAGATAATCGCGGTTCCCGCCGTTATCGTGGAAAGCCGTCCAATCGTTCAGCGGATCGCCGCTCAATACCTGCTGGATGGGGAGGTTGAGATTTCCCGGCAGACCTATCATCCGGTAGCTGGAGATCGCATCGGCATTGCCGAACGAGGTAGTATGATGAACCGGTATCGTTACGGGATAGATCGTGAATGGAGGACTCAGATCGGAATACGTCGTATCCTCCGCGTCCATGATCCGGATACGGCTTTCGGTCGACGGTGTTGAGGGCAGTATCCAGAGATGATTTTTACTCACAGCATCGAGCGATGAAACGATCGAAAGCCAGCTCGATCCGTTATCCACACTGTATTCGATATCTATTTGGTCGACTTCCTGACTCTCCCATCGGATCGTATACGATCCCTGTTCCATCCAGATCTCGCCTTCGGACGGGGACGTGATCGATATAAACTTGACCAGCGACGTGGTGGTAAATCTCTGAAGCTCCGACCAGGGACCCATACCGCCGATATTCTCGGCGCGGGTTCGCCAGTAGTATGTTGCATCGGTCCTCAGGTTCCGCAATTGATATTCCGTTCCTGTGATGCCGGATACTTCCATGATGGAATCGGCAACGAACATCGAATCATTCGATATAATCAAACCGTAACTGGTAGCTCCCGGTACCGGCTCCCAGGCGAGCGTGAGATTGGTGCGAACGCTATCCGCGTCGTTTTCCGGGAAGACGGGAACGGGGGGCGGCGGCGGGGCGACTGCGAAGTCAATTCCGCCTGTATCGCCGGCAATCGGATCGGAGATTGTCACAGTGTCCGGTTCGAACGAATATCCATCCTTTTGGGGAGCTATCGAGATATCCCTCGCTCCGAACGGAACGCCGGTCAAATTAAATCTGCCGTTTGATCCTGTGATTGCCGATCCCTCATAACCCCCCTCTGCGGTTACCGAGACACCCTGTAATACTGCACCATCATGCGTGACCGTTCCGGATATGGTAAAGACGAGAATGACGGCGTTAAAATCACCTATCCGGATATGATCGGAAATAGGTCCCGCATACGTCCTGGTGGGAGGAAGGAATCCGTAACCGATGAGATTCGGAACGATTGAAATTCCGGTCGCACCGTGGGCGACGTTGGTAAATATGTATTCTCCGTTCTCGTCTGTGGTGACATTTCCGATGTGTCCTCCGATGGCGATGATCGAAACGCCCCGAACGCCGGTTCCGTTGTGTACTACTCTGCCCGTTATGTCGTAGGTGAATTGCGTCGCCTTGAAATCCAGATCCTCGATATCCTCTACGACGGGTCCTTCAATGGTGATTGAGGCCGGAAGAAATCCGTATCCTTCATAGCTGGGAGTCAGGACGATATTTTCTGCTCCGCGGGGGATCTCTTCAATTTCGAATTCTCCTTCGTCGTCCGTCGTTACGGTATCGGTAATGCCGCCGCTCACCCTAACTACCACCCCTCGCATACCTTCGTCGTCTTCTTCGACTTCATCATCATCACCTAAAAGCATTTCAGTAATTCTTCCTGAAATGGTATACGTCGGCACGTCGGCGGTAAAGGTTACAGGCGACAGACCGGATACGATCGCCGAGACGGTATAGGTTCCGGGTTTGCTGCCCGGGGTTAAATATGTCGATGCGGTGCCATGTTCATCCGTAACCGCCATGATCGTGTCGATAGACGAGCCTGCCTGATCCGGCTCCGAGATGAGGTCGAAGGCGACTGCATGCTCGGGAATCGGATTACGATACTCATCGACGAGTTGGACGACGAACGGATTCTCCATGCGTTTGTGTATCGCACCGATCTGATCGTCCCCGGATACGAGAAGCATCTCGGACAATTTAGCGGGGATAATTTCGAACGGTTCGCTGATCCCTTCCGTTAGTTCCGGAGCGAACGCTCTCAACCTATACTGCTTTCCGGATTTTACGATGCTGATATCGCCGAATTCTGCAATGCCCTGTTCGGAATTCTGTTCGGTTGTTCCGGAAAGTGCCGCATCGCTCCCATTGGGAACCAACTCGATCGTGACGACTCCTTCGAATTCGGGGACCGGATTATCCAATGAATCGAGAATCTGAACTTCTATCGGCGGCTCAATCGGTATACCTGCCACGGTGAGCGAAGGATTCTTAATGAACACAAGTTGAGCGGGCTCTCCCGGGAGAATCGAAAAGTGGTCGCTGACAGCTTCGTTCAGACCGGGTGCCGTTGCCCTGAGGGTATAGTCATCCGAGGATTTATCGATCCATAGGTCTTCGAATATGGCCGTACCATTGGCCGCAATTTGAGATTTCGATCCGTTAAGTGAACCATCGTTCGGATTCGATGCAAGCGCAAGGTCGATCCGGCCCGCATAGCCCATCGCAAGGTTGCCCAAACTGTCGATCGCATGGACAGCGACAGCCGGTTCAAAGTGCCCTCCGGCGGTTGATGTCACCGGTTGCTGGGCGAAGATCAGCGATGCGGCGGCTCCCGAGAAGATATTGAAGGGCTGGCTCGTTGCAGATGAAAAACCTCCTCCGGTTGCACGCAGCCGGTAGCCTTCGCCGGACTTATCGATAGTGAGGCCAGAGAATGTGGCGATACCGTTTACCGCATTCACGCTGGTTGACCCCGAAAGAGTTCCTTCCGATGGATTAGTATGAATATGCAGGCTGATCGGTCCGTTAAATCCCGAGATGATGCTGTTCGTCGCGTCGACAAGCTGTACGATGATCGACGGGCTGATCGGTTTTCCCGCTTCGGTATCGGTTGGTTGACGCTCAATCCTGAGTCTCCATCTGATCGCGTTGAAATTCAGGTCGTTTTGATTTGAGCTGATGTCCGAGAGCTGGCGTTCGGCGGGATCGAAACTGAAACCGAATTTTTCCGGAGTGACGGTTATCGACGAACCGAAGGGAATTCCGTTCATCGAAAAATTCCCGTTGGAACCCGTTTGTGTGGATGCGGAGTGATCACCGGCGATCGAGATGTTGACCTCATCCTGCGTATCTCCGCTCACGGTTCCGGATACACGGTATGTATTTATTCGCGCGGTGAAATTTCTGCCGTTGATGTCCGAGTCGACCGGTCCCGACACGTTCCGGTTGCTCGGGTCGAAATTGTGTCCGGTCAGTTCCGGTGTGATGGTTATGTTTCTGGAGCCGAATACAACCTCCGTGAGTCTGAAAAGTCCGTCGGAATCGGTCGTGACGGTTTGTGAATGTCCGCCGCTCGATCGTACCGTGACTCCTTCGACCGGATTTCCGCCCCGAACGATCGTACCCGAGATCGAATAGGTAAGGAAGCTCGCGCTGAAATCTTCGATATCGGTGTTCGATACAACGGGACCCGGGAGCGTCCGGTCGCCGGGAGAGAAACTATGACCGGTTAACGACGGTGTGATTCTGATGTCCGTCGATCCGTAGACGACATTGGTCAATCTGTAGATGCCGTTCGAATTGGTAGTCACCGTCTGCGTATGGCCGCCGGAAGCGGCGACCGTCACTCCCTGCAGCGCCGTCCCGCCCCTTGTTATCCTTCCGGAAACGGTGAAGGTGAGCAGCGTCGCGGAGAAATTCCGCCCCGTAACGTTGCCGGTTAACGGACCCGATACATTCCTGCTTTCGGGAGAGAAGGTATGTCCCGTAAGTGAAGGGGTGATAATGACATTGCTCGTGCCATAGGGGACATCCGTCAGTGCGAAATCACCGTTTGAATTCGTCGTGACGGTCTGATTGTGCCCCCCGCTCGCGGTAACCGTTACGTCCTGAAGCGGCGAGTTGTTCCGCGTAATTCTCCCCGATATGGTATAGGTGAGGAGAGCAGCGGTGAAATTCAGCCCGGTAGTGTTCGCTGTTACCGGACCACCGACCGTCCGGTTCGCCGGTGAGAAAGTGTGCCCCGCCATCGTCGGGGTGATGGTGATGTTCGTTGAACCGTAGACGACGCCGCTCAACGTGTATATTCCATTCGAATTCGTGGTGACCGTTTGACTGTGTCCGCCGGTTGCGGCGACGGTCGCGCCGGCAACGGGCGATCCGTCTCTCGTGATCGTTCCGGTTATCGTGAATGTCAGGAGCGATGCAGAGAACCCTTCACCCGTGATGTTATCCGTAACGGGACCCGAAACGTTCCGGTTCGCAGGCGCGAAGCTGTGTCCGGTGAGTTCCGGTGTAATTGTGATGCCGGTCGTTCCGTACGGAACGTTTGTCAGCGAATAGACGCCATTGGAGCCGGTCGTCACGGTTTGATTGTGTCCACCGCTTGCGGTAACCGTTACTCCCTGCAGCGAGGTATTATTTCTGGTAATTCTCCCCGTGATGGTGTAGGTCAGAATCGCAGCCGAAAAATGTTGTCCGCTTATGTCTCCGGTCACCTGATTGCTGATCGTGCGGTTTGCGGGCGAGAAGCTGTGCCCCGTCATCGTCGGAGTTATGGTTATGTTCGATGAACCGTAAGTGACGTTTGTCAGCGCGTATACCCCGTTCGAATTTGTGGTGACCGTCTGGCTGTGGCCGCCGCTTGCAGTGATCGATGCATTTGGGAGGGGCGATCCGTCTTTGGTGACCGTACCCGTTATCGTAAATGTGAGGAGGGATGCGGAGAAGCCTTCACCCGTGATGTTAGCCGTCACCGGACCTGAAACGGTCCGGTTTGCCGGTGAGAAGCTGTGACCGGTGAGAGCCGGCATAATGGTGATACCGGTCGTTCCATACGGGATATTCGTCAGAGAATAAACGCCGTTGGAGTTCGTTGTCACGGTCTGGCTATGCCCACCGCTCGCGGTAACCGTCACTCCCTGCAGCGATGAATTATTCCTGGTTATTCTTCCGGAGACGGTAAATGTAAGAATTGCTGCCGAGAAATTTTGTCCGGTAATATTCCCGGTCACCTGGTTACTGATCGTACGGTTCGCGGGAGTGAAAACGTGTCCGGTGAGTGCGGGTGTAATGTTGATTCCCGATGCACCGTTGAGAACATCGTCAAATACATAGCTACCGTTGGAATTCGTCGTAACGCTCTGCGAATGTCCGCCTGTGGATTGGACTGTTACGCCGGCGAGCGGGACGCCGTCTTTGCTGACAGTACCCGAAATCGAATGCGATGCCAGTGTAGCGGTAAAGATTTGAGGAGCAAGGGGGATCGTCTCCGCCTGAACCGAGTATGAACCGGATTTATTCCCCATCGTGAGTCTGGTCGAGGCACGGCCGTTGGCGCCCGTCACCGCTGAAATCGGACTTATCGATGCTCCCGATGAAGATGGTTGTGCAACTATAGAGAAATTTACGGGTATATTCGGAACAGGGTTGTTGAAATTATCCCGCACCTCGATTACAAACATTTGCGGGAGAGGGGAATTAACGGATCCCGATTGTCCGTCGCCGGATATTTTTACCAGTTGAACCGGCGGCGCCGCAGAGATAGTAAACGAATTGCTCTCGACCGTCGGAACAAGGAACGATTGAGCCTGCAGTGTATAACCCGCACCGGCTTTATCGATGCTGATGTTTGTGAAATGGGCAACGCCTTCCGCTGCGGTGACCGAGGTCGTTCCGGACAATGTGCCCCCGCCGGCATTGTTACGGATAGATAGATTGACCTGACCGTTGAATCGGATGTCGAGATTATTATTCTGATTTCGTGCTTCGACGATTATCGCGGGGGATATTACTTCTCCTGCGGTGGTATGGGAAGGCTGGATCGAGAAGACCAGACGTGTCGGAAATCCCGGAAACTGAGCGGGCAGATTGCTGACGGATACTTGTAATAAAATACCAATCAGCGCGAGTCGTATGAATATTCTTATCTTTCGCATAGATATTCGGATGCGGGCGAGGGTGCATAATCCGTCCGATGCGAGTTAATAAACCGGTTATACTGAACTTTGGTTGGATAGAATAAAGATGTGCGACTCGGTTTTCCCCAAATCCGGAGGTACTCCCCGAGGGTAAACACTGTCCAATTTGCTCCAGAGGCAAGCAATTTCCTCCCCGGACTCATATATTACCCTCCTCATATATAGAGAAGTCAAATTAGCAAAATGGGAACGGGCAGTCAACGTTTTGTTGAACTTATTAGAGAATTCTAAAACATTGATCTGCATCAATACATTTCCGGGAACTATTCGTTAAGCTCATAATATCCCGCTAAATAGGCAAAAGGATTGACATTTCACTCAGTTATACCTAATATTACTATTTACCTAAGTGAAGCGATAAATTCCAAGGAGTGAGAGGTCTTTATGATTCAGGACTATCAGAAATCGAGGTTATCTAAAATCCTCGGTGCGGTAATTTTTCTATTATTGCTTGTTTTTCCGGTTTATCTCCTTTTTTTTCAGAGCGACCCGAAACCAGATTCGCCGCCTATCATAGTAATTCCGGAGCAAGAACAGCCGATTTCGCCTGATACAATAGAATCGGAACCTGTGCAGGATCCGACCGAAACGGAATCGCCTGCGGAACGGGATCGTACTATAGTCGAGCAACGGACACCGGAAAGAACTCCTCCACCTCCTCCGCCTCCGGCGCCGCAGATCCGGGGCGAGAATTTCTTATATTTTCCTACAACCATCGAGAGCAGATCGAGCAGGCGCACCTATACCGTACAGAATGCAGGCCAGAGACCGCTTGTTATTCGGGGATTATCCATCACAGGTGCGAACGCTCAGGAATTCACCTACGCGGGCGCCGGTGAAATAACAATCGCGCCCGGCCGCAGTCACGATCTTGAAATCGAGTTCCTACCGCTCTCAACAGGTGAAAAAAGTGCAGTATTGAAGCTCGAGAATAACGACCGGAGGAGATCCTCCTTCGAGGTCTCCATACGGGGTATCAGCACCACCGAAGGAGCGGTAAAGGATATTACCGACGATCTCTTTAGTGAGGGATCGGAGTTTTTCAACTCGCGCCGCTACCGGGCCGCCGAAGAGGTGTATAATAACGTTCTTGAACTCGATCCGTACTACGCGTCGGCTTACCTTATGCGGGGAAGAAGCAGATACGAGCAAGGGAATTTCCTTGCAGCGGTGGGAGACTTCGATAACGTGCTGAAATTCAGACTCTCGCTGCCGCGGGAAGAGAGACAGCGGTTCGAATGTCTCTCTCTCTACTATGCAGCATTGTCGTTATCGGAACAATCGCTAAGGTCGGGTTCGGAGGAAGAACGCAGACGGTTTCGGATACCGGCTCTCGGAAGATGGGAAGACTTTCTCGGTATCTGCGGGGATGATGAAAAGCTCCTGCAGAACGCCGAGTATTGGGTTAGCCGGCTTCGCGAAGCAGAGTGAGACATCTGCCCGGATTCGGTTAGGCCGATCCGGGACTCGCGGCATGCGTAGAACAGGGATGACCTCCGAAAAACCTTTGCTGCTCGAGCAACGTTTACACATTAAGGGGTAAGTATTTTAAATCTCAATTTAAGTGAACACATTATGAAAACGTTCATGCACGCTGTACTGGTACCGGTCATGATACTGCTATTGCTCTACGGTTGCGGGGGGAGCTCGTCCGGGGAACGGGCAGTGAGCGGGGTTTCGCTGACTGGTATGATACTGTATCCGGATACGACCATAGCCGACGACAGGATAATTCATGTAAAACTAAATCCGGGTCCGGACACCCTGCGTGTTGTGAACGGCCAGTTCAATATCGACGCCCCGTTCGCGGGCGAGTACCAACTGCTGATGGCATATCCGTACCGGATTCATTTTCCTCCGCTGGCAATAACCTTGCAGGCGGGTGTAAACAGAATCAGCTTTATGATTCCGCGTGAAGATGACATTGCGCCGGTGGCAGCCGGAAGAGAAGGCGAACGGGCGGGAGAGGACGCGCGCATACTGATTGTCCGACCCCGTTAACTCCAATTGATCATCACTCAATCAGAAGAAATGCCTGTGGTTGCGCCTATTCTGAGACGAAGTATATACTTCATGCTGATTTCACTGCTCTCAATCTCACTTATATGGGGAGTAGCTGGGGCGGGGGATCCCCTCCAAAACCGTACGCTCATTATTTCAGCCCGCGATCTTAACATCAGAGGGGAGATCGCACATATCTCGTTCTCCGCTGCAGATCCCGATATTCTCTCCTTTGAATCGATTGAGGGGGGAACCACGCACCGGCTCTGGACAATGCACATCCCAACGGGCGAGCTGAAACAGATCTCCGCTCACCCCGATGACCTTATATATTATGGAGCGCAGTCGGATAGAAATATGAGTTGGTGCCCCGTCCATATCAACGGCAAGAACTGGTTTCTCTTTGTCAGCAACGGAAGCAACGATGTTGAAAACGTTTATCTCGGCAATACCACCGACAGTCTTTATCTCAGATTGACGTCCTCCTACTCGGTTGATCATCATCCACGCTGGTCGCCAGACTGCAGAAGCATCGTCTATGTCTCTTCGAAAACCGGCAACGGCGATCTATATCTGATCACGAATACCACCCGGCTCATCAGCGATTTCGAACAGGCAGTCGCGTTGAGTGACAGCGGTAACGACGATCCGGAGCTTGTTGTTACCGGTATCAGCGAAGGTATCAACCATAAGAGGATCACGACCGCGCCTGATATGGATTCGTATCCGGAGTGGTCGCCGGACGCGAGGTATATCGTTTACCAGGGGCTTATTCGTACGGACGATATTATGCATATCGATCTCTTTCTGTACGATACGCTGAACGAGGGGACCGAGCCGCTGAACCTGACAAACGATCCTGCCTGGGATTATATTCAACCGCAGTGGTCCTATGACCAGCAATCGATCGCTTTTTATATGTCTGCCTCGGGTACGCCTGACGCTCTGAGAAATTCGGTTTACCTTTCGTATCTCTCCCTTCAGGATAAACTGTCAACGCCGCCGGGAAGAGCGAGACATGAATCGGTAATAGACACGAATGTTCGGCGAAGTTCGAACAACGGACCCTTCTGGGGTCCGGGATCACGATCGCTGATCTACGTAAAGGGCGATGGAAACTATACACCGATCCTTTACTTTAATGCGGAATCGGATGCGCCCGGCAGGCGCCCCGTCGTTCTCCATGATAGCAGGATCGATATCATCCACCGCGAGGTAACCGGGAAGGTTTTGCAGTCCGATCTGAGAGTCGCCTACCTGACCTATGAGGAACAGGATTACCGCGTCTACCTCACGAAGCCCGAGATCGATCTTTTTGTACATCGCAAGGATGATGTATATATCAGACCCGTGCCCGGAGGTACGAAGCTGCGTTCAATAGGGATCGGAGCTAACTTTGTCGGCATTCATTCCAGACTCTATCCAGGCATGACATCGGTAAATTACCTTCCTGAAATATCCGCGTATTACCGTATCGGCTTTCCGGGTACGGGATTTCCGGGAGGACTCGATCCCACCATCCGGTTCACGTTAGGTCATTTACGAACCGGATATACGACTATCGACGGCGGCAGACGGCTGTTTAACTATAACTTCGTAGAGCTATCCGCTCTCGCCTCCGTGTCGATACGAAGTTTCGGATTGCCGTTCCGACATTTTATTTCGGCTGGCATCGGTTATGGATTCAGCTCAAACTATTTGCTCAGAACCCGGTCATCGGGACGCTGGTACGTTCCCTTCACAGTCGGTTCGATGATTCCGATCGGCGATTTGTTCCATATCGTCCCCTCGTTTTCTATCCGGCGGATTGCCTATAGCGACGGCATTACACGCAAAGTATTTTCCGGCTCTTTCGGACTTGGCATAATGTACCGGTTGGATGGAGTGATCAGATGATTCATACGGTCAGGATACTGGTCGCGTTCGCATTATTCTCATTCGCCGTAGCCTCCGCCGACGGTCAGCGACGGCAGCAGGCCCGGGAGTTTAACTATCGCGCACAAATCGAAGAACTTGAAAATAAATTACCTCAAGGATTATCGGAATCGGATCGTCGGCAGACCTTAGCGATGCTCATGCGTCTGTATGCTTGGCAGGCCGAGATATTCGAGGTATTGACCGCGTCGACGGGAGCGGCGGTCATGATATATTTCGATTCCATAAATGACTCTGCGGCAGAAGCGCTGCCGGCCGATTATGTTTTTTCCGGCATCGCGGCATTCGAGACCGGAGATTTTGGCAAAGCGCTCGAGCTCTTCAACACGGCTCTCACGAGACCCGACATTCCGCCGTCGCTTCTCAATACCGCACGTGCATGGCTCGGCGCCGTGTATTATGCGACCGGCCTTCGCGACAGGGCGTCCGAGACATGGAGAGCGGCGCCGGCCAACTCTCGCGGAGGTTGCACTGATGCAGATTTTCTCCTGGCAAGATTTAATATACTCGGCGGAGACGCCGTCGATCGGTGCGGGGCATACGGATCGCATGAAGATAATCCGACAATACTTAGAAATGTTTTTGCCGTTTACCTCATGCAGGGAAATCTGGAAGCTGCTTCGGGTATTCTCCAAAGATTAGCAGCAGCAAATCCCGTTTATACCGAACAAGAGGGACAATCCGGAGAGCGAAGATTCTATGATATTTCCAAGCTGCCGGTCATCGCCAACTACTATTATGCGCTGTCGGCGAGCACGGCTTCGAAGCTTGAGGCCATTTCCACACCCGAACAGCGGCAGGAATTCGGAACTGCGTATTATCGGGGACTGTCGCTCTATAAATCCGGAAGATTTGATGATGTAGTCCGTACACTAACCGGAACGGAAGATCTGCTCGCGGCTGCGTTGCTCGCCGCAGCGTTCTACCGAAAGGGGGAGAAAGATTCCGCCGCGGAGATTTTTACATATATCGAGAGAGCCGGCACCGATCCGATTCTGAGCGAGACGGGAAGGATCGCAGCGGAGCTGTCCGGTCTGGGACTTCAAACATCGGCGATCGCTCAGATGCGGTCGGCGCTGCAAAATACATTGGAGCGATCGCGGCGCGGAGTCGACCAGCGGCTCTTCCGCAATTTGGCGGAAGCCTACTTACTGCTGGGTGATTACGAGGAGGCAATGGAGATGCTCAGCATGGGATTCAGAAACGAACGCCGCGGGGATCCGGCAGGCAACGATCCTGCGTTCTCCCTGCTCTACGGAACTGCGATCATCAGGGGAGGTTACTACACCGCACTTCCCGATGCCATAGATATGTTCAACACGGTGCTCCGGTTGTATCCGGAAACCATCCAACTGGTGGAAGCCGTCTCATTGATAGACGCGGCGACGAACATCGGCAGGGAGGGGAGACTGATCTATCGGAGATGAGTTCCGAAAGATCGATTGCTGCGACCAATCTGTAGAAATCAAAACCGCTCCCACGGGATCCGCGGAAATACAGGACGATTCACTAATCAACGGAGAATTTAGTGCGTACTATATCGTGCAATGATCAAAGAGAGGTGTCGGAGTTATGATGAAAACGATCATCAGTACACTGTGTATCATACTTGGTTTCGGGGCGGTAATCCTCAATGCGCAACCGCAACAGGGCGGGATTCTCACCTATTGCGAATCCGAGTTTCCCCGTTCCTACGACCCCGTTACCTCGGAAGACGATATCGTGAACGTGCGTCTTACGACAATGATCTATGAAGGTCTCTTCGCATACAATATCAATCGCGAAATCGTAACCCGGCTTGCCGAGGGATACCGGATCGAAGCGGACGGACAGCGCATGACGGTGACGCTGCGGCGAACCGCACGCTGGTCGGACGGACGCGAGGTTACGGCGTATGACGTCCGCGCAACCGTAGAAGCGATCCGTGCTTCGGGAAACCAGCAGGAGAAAAGAATTTTAGCCGATATCGCAGATGTGAACGTCCGCGATAATTACACGCTCACCTTCGTGTTCGACAGGCCTCTCCTCGAAGAGGTCATGCTGCGAAAGCTGACGTTCAAGGTGTTGCCGCAGCACAAACTTCCGGGAAGCGGACGGCTGACGAGACAGAGTCCGATCGCGCGGGATCCGCTCGGCAGCGGATTCTATCAGATGACCCGGCGGGGAACCACCGATCTGGTGATGCAGGTGAACGACCACTACCGCAGGCGCGGGTCCAATCCCGGTCCGTATATCGACGAAGTGAGGATGTACGTCCAGACGGATATCGGGACACAGATCGAGTTTCTCCTCAACCAGCAGGTGGACGTACTCGTTGAGGTACCTCCTCCGGCAATCGCCCGGCTCAGAGCTTCGGGTTTCCAGATAAAACCATATGAGAGCTTGTCGTATCATTTCATCGCGTTCAATTTTAATCATCCGATACTCAAGCAAAAGTATGTCCGCCAGGCGATGACCTTCGGTTTCAACCGTGAAGTGGCTCTCGATCGCATCTATCAGAACCAGGGCACGCTCATTTCCGGGCCGTTTCCGCCGTCGAGCGCGTTCTATGTCCGCGACCAGGATGCCGGCCCCTTCCCCTACGATCCCCAGGAAGCGATGCGGTTGCTGGTACGCGCCGGTTTCGACAGGCAGGCTCCCGACGGCATCAGGATGAACGCGAACGGCGACCGGTTAACCTTCACGCTCATCGCGCCGCGGTTCGAGGGGGATGATTTCGGACCCCGCGTTGTTGCGCAATTCGTTTCCGATATGAGGAGGATCGGCATCGCCATTGAGCTGCTCGAGTTTGAATTCGAACGCTGGATCAACCGGGTGAAGTACGAGCACGCATTCGACCTTGCGTTCGCAGCGGTTGTGTTCGACGAGGCGGGCGATATTACGCCGTTGTTCCTCTCGACGAACAATATGCCCGGAGCGGAGAACTTCACGAATTTTCAGAATCCCGAAGTCGATGAGCTGCTCAACCGGTCGCGCTTGTCGACCGACGCCGCCGAGCGGATAAATATCAACCGGCGGCTGCACAGGCTCCTGCGTGAGGAATGTCCCTTCATCTTCCTCTGGTCTCTCAATAAGAATGCGGCGGCTCATCAAAAGGTCAGGAATTTTATGACACGGGTGACCCCGTTCAGTTTCTTCGACTACCTGAATGAGTGGTACATCCGAGAAGACTGGTAAATGTACGTCGCCCGGAAAGTCGTCCGAGAGTTACTACTCGCGCTCCTGATCCTTGCCGGGACCACGTTCACCATCTACCTGCTTCTCGGGAGAACGATGTATCAGGAGACGCCGGCGGGAATGCGGGAAACGCCCGGCATCGGGGTCATCGCCGCCGACTATGCGTCCTGGGTAGCGAACGCCGTGCTCAAGGGAGATCTCGGCTACTCCGCGTCATCGAGCCGCGAAGTTGCCGAGATCGTCTCGCAGGGTTTCCGCCAGACGTTCGCCCTCGTCATTTTATCGTTGATCGTCAGTTTATCGATCGCCCTTCCACTCGGCACCTACGCCGCATTCCGCCCCGGCGCTTTCGCGGCGCGAACGCTGATGCAATCATCCTATATCTTCTCGGCAATACCGGTCTTTTTATTTGCGGTATTCATACGTCCGTTCTGGGTTCAGCAGTTCGGGATTCTTGACTGGGAGGCGGACCTATCCTTCTTCCGGTTAGCGGGATATTACGGCATTCCGATCGTCATCCTCGGCATCGCCGACGGCACGGCAGGCGAAATGTCCAAACACATACGCGAAAACGTCGGCGGTATTCTCCGCGAAAATTACATTCGTTCGGCGATCGCGCGGGAGGCTCCCGTGCTGAAGCATGTCTTCGTCAATGCGATCGTACCGCTCGTCACGATATCGACATCCCGATTCGCATTTGCGCTCGGCGGCGCGCTGATCATCGAGTATATTTTTTTCAGCCATGGCGTGAGCGTCGTCGCGCTCGACGCCCTGAAGTACCGGGACCCGTACGTACTCCTCGCGGTCGGCATGATCTTCGCCGCGCTGATCGTCGTCTCGAATTTTATAAACAGGTTCATAGCTCTGGTAGTGGACCCGAGGGTGAGAAGGTGAGGGGGGAGGAAGAAGACAGAAGTCAGGAGACAGGAAGATTGTAGAGGTAATCAGATAAAGGAGACAGATGGCGGAGGTCGGAAATCAGAGGTCGGAAGACAGATATCAGAAGTCAGAGATCAAAAGTCTGGAGTATATTTGCTCAAATTGTATTTTTACTCCGGCCTTCTATATTCAATCCTCAGACTTCAGTCTTCTGTATTCTGACTTCTGACTCCTGTCTCCTGTCTTCTGACTCCTGTCTCCTTCAATAAGAAAAGAAACCAGGCAATCCCGATGAATACTTACACAGACAACCGAACGACTGCCGGAGTTGCTTCGTTCTGGAGTGCGCCGGGGGGCAAATCGATTGTAATCGGGATTTGCATCGCGACGGGATTTGTTTTGGCGGCGCTCTTCGGATCCGTCGGTCCCGCGCTGAACCTCTATCCGTACGCTCCGACCGAAGTTGATTTCGTGAATTTCGATTCTCCGCCGGCGATCCCGCTGCTGCAGCGGCTCCTCGACCGGCGCGAATACGGCGATGAATTCAGAAGCGATTCGTTCCATTTCTTCGGCACCGATAACGACGGGAGGGATGTATTCATCAGGGTTTGCAGCGGCGCATCCACATATCTGTTTGCGGGAATGCTCACCGTTATCATCTCGCTCGTGCTCGGCATAGCTCTCGGAGCATCCGAGTATTACTCGGGGAGTTTCTATGATGCATCCGCCCGGTTTCTCATCAGCGTCATCGACGCGTATCCCCGGATCATCATGCTCATCATCGTAGCGTTTATTTCCAATTTCAATCTGTACGCCATAACGGTAACGCTCGGTTTTCTAAGCGCGACACGTCCGGCCCGAATCATCGCCGGGAAGATCGCAACGATGCGGGATTCCGATTCCGTCGCCGCCGCGCATGAGATCGGACTTCCCGACCGGACGATCATTCTCAAGCATATCGTCTGGTATAATTGCCGCCAACTTTTATCCGTTCAGATCATCTACATTTTCGCGGGCGTCATCCTTATCGAAGCGACGCTGAGCTATATCGGCTACGGCATCGGAGATCCGCTGGTGAGCTGGGGGAGGATGATATATGAAGGAGCCGGCGGCCGGTACCCGTTCAATCTCGTCGAAGGCATGTACTGGCAGGTGATTCCTCCGGCGGCGGCAATCATCCTGACGATTCTCGGACTGAACCTCCTCGGCGACGGATTGAGCAAGAGAATCAGCAGGAGACAAACGGAGTATCTGTAAATCAGATCTGCGCAGCGACGTTGCGTCATATAACTTATCGGTTGAGCGCTCATGACTCAATACCTCTTATCGGTAATGGATCTCAGAACATATTTTTCCACGCCGGACGGTCTTGTGAAAGCAGTGGACGGCGTCGGTTTTTCCCTGGAGAAAGGCAAAACGCTCTGTCTGCTTGGAGAATCGGGTTCCGGTAAATCGGTTACTGCGATGTCGCTTATCGGACTTGTCGACAGCGTCCCGGGGATAGTAGGGGGGGAGATCGTTTTCGACGGAACAAATCTGCTCGAGGGCTTGTCCCGCATATGCAGTATACGCGAGAACAACGGACGGCTCGTCATCCGGAAAAATACCGCAGCGTGGAGAAAAATGCAGAGAAGGAATCTTGCGGGAATACGCGGCAAACGTATCGCGTTGATCTTTCAGGATCCGGTCTCGTCGCTCGATCCGCTGTACACCGTCGGAACGCACCTGGCGGAGTCTATCCGGTTGCGTCAACCCGGACTTTCGAACGATGTGCTCCGCACGCGCGCTATCGATTGGCTCGGAAGGGTTAAGATTGCCGCTCCGCACGAGGTTATCGATGCATATCCGTTCCAGTTGAGCGGGGGAATGGCGCAGCGGGTAATGATTGCGGTTTCCCTAGCGGGAGCGCCCGATCTTCTCATCGCCGATGAGCCGACAACGGCGCTGGATGCAACCATTCAGCTTGACATTCTCCGATTGCTGAAATCGCTTCAGCGGGAACTCGGCCTGTCGATTCTGTTCATCACGCATGATATCGGAATCGGCGCTCACTTTGCGGACAATATTGCGGTGATGTATCGGGGGAAAATTGTTCAATCTTGCTCCAGGGAGGAAATCTTCCTTGACGTCGAGGGGAGACATCCGTATACCGCGAAACTCATGGATGCAGCCCGGATTTCGTATTAAGAATTTTTTCCACGTAATTAGTATTTTGCGTAACATCATCAATGAAATATTATGTCTGAAGTTCTTCTCAGTGTCACAAACATAAAGAAACGGTTCACGCGGAAGCGGTTTCTCAAGCGAAGCCGCGAAGCGGCGAACGTGCAGGCGGTCGGCGGTGTGTCCTTCGAAATCCGGGAAGGGGAATCCGTCGGACTTGCCGGAGAGAGCGGCTGCGGGAAGAGCACGATCGCCCGTATGCTGGTCGGTCTCCTCAGGCCGGACGAGGGCTCGATTTCTATTTCGGGACGCGTCGTGACAAATCTACGCGGGGACGATCAGCGGTTCATCCGGTCGGAAGTGCGGCTACTCTTTCAGAATCCCGATGCGGCTTTAAATCCGCATATGACAGTCTATAGCATTCTCGAGGAGCCGCTCAAACTTCATACGGCCCTGACCACGGAGGGACGGCGGACACGGATTCGTGAAGTACTGGATCTCGTCCATCTGCCTCAAAAATTCATGTATGCATATCCGCATACGTTAAGCGGCGGCGAAAAGCGAAGAGCGTCCATGGCCCGGTCGCTCGCGGTTGTTCCGCGGCTTTTAATCGCCGACGAACCGGTCTCGGGTCTCGATGTCTCCATCAGATCGCAGATCGTTGCACTGATTCAGGAATTGCACCGGGAGTTGAAGTTGACGCTGATGATCATTTCGCACGACATCGGCATATTGAAGGATCTTGCCGAGAGCATCATCGTCATGTACGCCGGGAAGTTCGTCGAACATATTCCCGTCGGATCCAACCGTAAGCTCGATTGCTTCCATCCGTACTCGGTAAAGCTCATGGAAAGCCTTCTCCCGCCCGAGCTCCCGGTCCGGCAGAGGGGCGAGGCTGCCGAATCGAATCCCATCACGGCTGAGCCGCAACCCGAACTTCTCCCCGACGAGATCCCGTTTTTGTCAACGGGCTGCAGTTACCGAAATGTTTGTTCTCTCTACCGCGAATTGGAGAATACGGATTTATGCGATAGTATCGAGCCGAAACTTGAAATAAAATATAATGGCCGGAGGGTTGCTTGTCATCATGTGGAGGGGCTGGCTGTTTGAAGGAGGCAGGAGACAGGATTCAGGAGTCAGGAGACAGGATTCAGGAGACAGAAGTCTGAAGGCTGAATGCAGAAGGTAGAAGACTGAAGACAGGGAACAGGAGACAGGAATCAGGAGACAGAATACAGTAGACTGGAGTGGAATTTAATTTGAGCGTAAATACTTCGGACTTCTGATCGCTGATCGCTGATCTCCGACATCTGACATCTGATCTCTGACGTCTGAACTCCGACCTCCGACCTCCGACTTCTGCCTTCTGTCTTCAGTCTTCTTGCCCCGAAGGTCAGACAACAACCACCAACCACCTGTCTCCTGACTCCTGTCTCCTGACTCCTCCCCACTGCCCCCCGCCCTCTGTTGTAGTAATTACAAACCGATCCAGAAATAATTACCGTTAAGCGGAAACAGGAAAAAAGGCGTAAATGTATTCCCCGTAATTTCCCCCCTTTTCCGGTGGCATGTTTTTTGTACGCATATTCTCTTCATAGATATCCGCGATCCAAACTTCAGAGAGAAGTTTAATTCGGCTCGCTAAGTTGTTGCTGAAAAAAGGCAACGGCAGTTAGCTGTATGCCTTTTTCACTCCTTATTGAATCACCTTATCAATGGTATTATGACACGTCAGACACTTCATGCGATAATCGCCGTATTGTTCATTTTATCGGGCGCGGCGGCGCTGATGTACCAGATCGTCTGGTTTAAATATTTCGGGTTGTTTCTCGGGAATACCACTTATGCCCAGGCAATCGTGCTCGCTACATTCATGGGCGGACTCGCTATCGGGGCCTGGCTGTGGGGGAAGCGTGCCGACCGGACTGAGCGTCCGCTCGCCATTTTCGCCTGGCTTGAAATTTTTATCGGCCTCTACTGTCTGCTGTACCCGCACATACTGGAATTGGTAAAAAGCGCCTTCATCTCGATTGTGCTCTCGCTCGAACTGAGAAGCGACGGCTCAACCGTCCTTATCATGAAGCTTGCAGCCAGCGTAACGACAATTCTCATCCCCACGATTCTGATGGGAGGTACGCTCCCGGTGCTCGTGAAATTCATCTCGAAACGCATCGAGGAATCGGGTCGAAACGTTGCGATCCTCTACTTTCTCAACAGTTTCGGCGCTGTCGTCGGATCGGTTCTTGCCGGATTCTTTTTTGTCAGGATCGTGGGACTGCAGGCGACGATTTACAGCGCCGCGGCGCTCGATCTGGCCGTCGGACTGATTTCACTGCTCCTGCTGAAGATCGCGGGTAATATAGATGAATTTGAATACGATGAACGCCGGACGTATCCGGAGGTTCCGGTTACCGACGCACAGGTGAAAGCTGCGGTTCTGATAGCGGGATTCTCAGGTCTCGCCGCGATGATCTATGAAGTAGCCTGGGTACGGATGCTGATCCCGGTGCTCGGCTCTTCGACCTATTCGTTCTCATTGATGGTGGTTGCATTCATCTCAGGTATCACGATCGGCAGTTGGATCGTGTCCGCCTCAATTCACCGGATTAAAAACCTGTTCGGCTTTCTCGCCGTTTGTCAGTTTGGAATCGCGGTCTCCATGTTTGCGATACTGCCGCTCTACGGAAGGGTGCCGTATTATTTCTGGCATATTGCGCATATTCTGAACCGGACCGATGCGACCTATCCGATCTACCTGATTATCCAGTTCCTGATCAGTTTTGTGATAATGTTCATCCCGACGCTGTTTATGGGAATGACGCTGCCGGTTGCGAGCCGCATCGCGTCGCGCGACATAAAAGCGCTCGGATCATCTGTCGGGAATGTGTTCGCCGTAAATACGATCGGAACGGTTATCGGCTCTCTCGGCGCCGGCCTGGCGCTTATCCCTCTTTTCGGACTTAAGTCGACAATCGAAATAGCGCTGGTTTTAAATATTTCCTGTGGATTCGGAGTTTTGCTCCTCGACAGCCGCGTACGCGCAATTAAAAAAGTACTTTCTATGGCAGCGGTAGCCGCTGCCGGAATTATATATTTTGCCGTCGTTCCGAACTGGAACTACCCGGTCACGCTCTCCGGCGTGTTCAGGCAGATCAACAAGTCTGAAAAACCGCCCTCGACATACAGAGAATTTGTGGCGTGGAGAATACCGACCAATATACACTATTATAAAGAAGGGACAACCTCGACGGTCGCAGTGGTAAGCAGTATAGACGATACGGAGAAGATTCTTATTATCAACGGGAAACCGGACGCATCCGAACATGGGGATATGCCAACACAGGTCCTTCTGGGACAGATCCCGATGCTGCTGCACCCGGACCCGGAGCGGGTGATGGTTATCGGGTTCGGCAGCGGCGCTACGATCGGCAGCGTCCTTACCCATCCGGTCGAAAGCGTAGACGCAATCGAAATATCCCCCGAGGTGATCGAAGCTGCGGTGGAATTTAATGAAGTGAATAATCGTCCGCTGGAGGATCCGCGAACGAACATATACATCGACGATGCCCTTTCATTCCTTAAGCTGACGAAGGGCCGATACGATGTGATCATCAGCGAGCCGTCGAATCCCTGGATCGCCGGCATCGGCAATTTATATACCCGCGAGTTCTTCGAGGAGAGCCGGTCGCGCCTCAATCCGGGCGGACTCATGGTACAGTGGTTTCATACGTATGAGATGGACGATCCGACCTTCTCGCTGGTGCTGCGGACGTTCGCCTCGGCCTTTCCCCACATTATGGTATGGCAATCGCTGGGAGCGGATTTCGTGATCGTCGGCTCTGCCGATCCTATAACGATCGATTTCGAACGACTCGAAAAAAGATTGCTCGAAGAGCCGGTACAGAAAGACCTCGGCAGGATCGGCGTGAGTGACCTCCCCACATTGCTGTCTCTTCAGTTTGCCGACGGAGCGGCCGTAATTGAATACGCCGGAGCGGGACCTTTGAATACGGAAAATATACCCTATCTGGAATACAGCGCTCCCCGCGCATTTTATATCAACAGGGGAGTCGGAGACTTTTTTACCTACGACATGCGTATGCGATTCGATGCGGAGAATTTTCTGCTCAGGGAATATTCCCGTCTACGGAATTTAACCGAACTGGAAATGCTCAATATCGGCCGGCTGCATGCGAACAACCGGCGCGGGAATATTTCTTTTGCATACGCGGTGATGAATCAATTATATGAAGAGTATCCCGATAGCGAAGCCGGATTGAAGGCGTTGATATCATTATCGGAAGCGATCGGCCGGAGAGATCAATATAGTTATCTGGTTAGAAAGCTGTATGAGAACGGTCAGGATAATCACGAAGCTGTCGCAGCTTACGGATGGGACCGGTACCGCGATGTCCGGTCAAAGACGTCCGGGATAACGGATTTCGATCCCGCTCCCTATGCGGAATTAATAGAGCGGAGTGCGAATCTCGCAGAGGGAAAGGTGGATACCTATTTCGCCCGTCTCGGGGATATGTATTATGGCATCCAGAATTATGAGGAGGCAGAGAGATACTATCGCAGGGCAATTCACGTACGCGCGGAACATGGATCCTCGGGTGAGGTACAAGCAGACGCATTATTTCTACAGTTGGCCCGCTCCCTATACTATTTAGGCGATTACGAGGAGGGCCGGGGATATGCAATTCAGGCGATCATGGCAAATTTCAGGAACAAAGAGGCGGTACGATGGGGGCATAAGATAGGGATGAAGGTGGCTCGGGGGTCGGGAGAATGATGGCAGGGTAGAGAAGACAGGAGTTAGGAGACTGAAGACCGAAGACAGGAGACAGAATTCTGAAGACAGGAGTCAGGAGACAGGAGACAGAAGACTGAAGGCAGAAGTCAGGAGACAGGAGTCAGAAGACTGAAGACAGAAGACTGAATTCTGAAGATTGAATATAGAAGTCCAGAGTAAAAATTCAATTTGAGCAAATATACTCCAGACTTTTGATCTCTGACCTCTGACTCCTGACTTCCGACTTCCGACCTCCGACTTCTGATCTCCGGTCTCGATCCTGACTCCTGAATCCTGACTTCTGATCTCTGACCTCCGACCTCTGCCTTCTCGTCCCGGTTGTCTGAGTCCCTCCACCTGCTTCGAGACCCCCTCTTTCCTCGAACTTCCATTGCAATAATTACATCAAACGTGCGGTAATAATTTCCTGTATGGTAAAAAAGTGTGTGATAAGGATCACAGAATCGTTGAATGCAGCTCATAATCGGCGATTCCGGTAAACTATGTAAGCATCCGACAAGGAAAATACTTGGCACAGGGTTTGATTGTATATATGGCAGAAGCCCAAAAAATTATGTACCGGGGGAGGGGCGCGGAATCGTTCTTCTATATCGGGCTGATAATTAAAAGGAGTTAGGCGACACTTTCTTCAATTAACCAAACAACCCACTCACAATAACACAGGAGTTACATTATGGGTCAGCAACAATTACTTCTCATCATTCTCGGCGTTATCATTGTTGGTATCGCCATTGCAGTCGGTCTGCAGTTGTTCCAGTCGGGATCGCTCGGCGCCAACCAGGACGCGATCGTGAACGACGTGATGAACATTGCGGCACATGCGGATCAGTTTCGAATCCGTCCGGTTTCTATGGGTGGCGGTGGTGGTGAATTTACGGGCTATGTACTACCAGTCCGGTTACAAACTACTGGTAATGCGGAATTCACTGCGGCTGTAACTGCAACAGATGTTACAATAACTGGTAATTCGGTTCCATTTGCTGGTTCTACCGTTAAATTAGTATACACGCCTAGTGGAGCCACAGACCAAGCACGGTATGCTTGGGAATATACTGGTAAGTTCGCACCAACTGCTGCTGACTAAAGTTCCGGAATGGTTAAATATAGAGGCAGTTCAAAGAACTGCCTCTATTTTGATAACAGCTCTATATATAAAATACAATTGATAAATGGGACAACAACAATTACTTCTGCTTATAGTCGGTGTGATAATGGTCGGTATCGCCATCGCCGTCGGCTTTCAGATGTTTTCCACCGGCGCCGCGATTACAAATCGTGACGCTATGGTGAATGACATCACGCATATAGCCGCGCATGCTCAGAATCATTTTCTGCGTCCTACCGCGATGGGTGGGGGAAACGGCAGCTTTAACGGTTACAAGATGCCGGTAAGCTATGCCCTGAACGCCAACGGAGAGTATTCGGTACAGCCGTCAGGGGGTGAGCTCATTGTGACCGGCAATTCGGTACAGTACCCCGATATCGTTGTTAAACTCACGCTGAGCCTAAGCGACGAGTGGTTGTACATATGGGATTGGGAGCATGATTTTTGAGTAAGGTGGCGAGATATCAGGAACTGGATGTCAGAAGTCAGTAGACTGAAGACAGAATACAGTAGAAAGAAATCAGAAGACTGAAGACAGAATACAGGATACAGAAGAATACAGACAGAAGATTGATGATAGAAGACATAGGGTTGGAGAAAATATTTAAGGGTCATACTTCAGTATTCTGACATCAGTATTCTGACTTCTTTTCATAAAGAGAAAAACCGAGAAAGTCATGGGGGCGCTGAAATTCGTACTGCCGTTGTTGTTGGGAGTTGCGACCTTGTTCGCCGGCGGACTTCTCTGGTTTGCCTCTACCTCGATGGAAGAAGTCGAGACTAATTTACAGGCGATCGTACAGGATCTACAGAAGATTGCTTCATATGCCGCCTGGCATCACGTAAGGCCGTCGGATCTCGGGGGAGGCGACGGCGCTTTCGATGACACCAACGGCGGCTCCATTTTCAATATTCCGCATCATCTTCATCGTACACAGCATGCGGAATATATGTTGCTATCGGTGAAACAGGATGTCATCGTCGTCAAAGCCGTCTCGCACGTCAACCCGGTTAATAATGTCACCGTACGAATCAATCAAAACGGCGATTTCGACGGGCGAAGCCTGGTGGTTCGTTCGGATTAGTAATAATTGAAGGTAGGAGACAGAAGTCAGAAGTCAGAAGACGGAAGACAGAAGACGGAAGACAGTAGTAGGGATACAGAATACGAAAGACGGAAGTTAGAAGACAAAATGTAGAAGAATAAATTTTAGAGTCATCCTTCAGTATTCTGTCTTCTTTTAAAGGGTTAGCAGTCATTCAGAAGTCAAAAGAGCTGTCTTCTGTATTCAGTCTTCTTTTCAGAGGTTGGCTGACATTCAGAAGAGAGTAAACAAATTAAAAAGATAGTGATCCTTAAAAAGACAAGAAAATCATGCGTGGGCTGTTCTCAACATTTATCTATCTCGGATTGCTGGCACTGTGTATCGTAGTTTTGTCGGGGATTTATGTTTCCGATTCAAACAGAAAGGCTATCGAACACGAATTACAACAGATCGCCGCGCACGCCTCGCTTTTTTATGCATCAAAGGAAGAAATGGGTGGGGGAAACGGGAGTTTCAACCGCACAGATGAGCAGAAACACTATAAGCTCCCGGATAGACTCCTGCACACTGAAAATGCCGAATACCACCTGCTGCAAGTTTCGGATTCGGAAATCGTCGTCAAAGTCCGGTCGAAAGTCCCCCTCGTCGGCGAATTGAATGTCAGGATTAACGGGAGCGGCATCATTGAATTGCTCCAGGGCAGTGCAGGTGGTATCTGAGGTAGATGGTTGTAGTTAGAAGACAGGAGTCAGGAATAAGAAGACAGGAGCCGGAAGTCAGAAGACAGAAGTCGGAAGACAGAAGTCAGAAGACGGAAGTCAGAAGTCAAGAGACGGAAGTCAGAAGACGGAGACAGAAGAAAAAATATCGGAGTCAAACTTCAGTATTCTGTCTTCTGAATTCAGTCTTCTTTCAAAAGGTTAGCAGACATTCAGAGATCTAAAACTGTCTTCCGTATTCTGTCTTCATTTAAAGGGTTAGCAGACATTCAGAAGTCAAAAAAGCCGTTTTAGCGATAGGAATACATTGTATATCAAAGGAAATGGGGGACGAATGGGACTCGGGGGAGGTCCCTGCTGTTACCCCGGTGGGAACCTTTGGGGGAGTGTCGCTAGGGCGGCTTTTTTTTCTATATTATAAGACTCTAATATTGAGTTGATTGGTCAATTAAATTATATTCATTTGGTAGAATTTTACAAGGAGACAGGAGACAGGAGACAGGAGACCGGAGACAGAAGACGGAAGACAGAAGACAGGATGCCGGAGATAAGAGAAAAACCTTTCAGTAAAAAATAGGTTGATTTAATGAGTCCTGTCAGATCTTTTACCGATTTGCTGGTATGGAAAAAAGCTCATGTATTTATATTGGAAATATATAGAATAACAAAGACTTTTCCCAGAGAAGAATTATATGGATTATCATCCCAATTCAGAAGAGCTGGGATATCAATCGCCGCAAATATTGCGGAAGGATTTAAAAAGAAAGGGAAGTTGGACAAAATTCGTTACTATAATATTGCACAAGGATCTGTTGAAGAGTGTCGGTATTATTTAATTTTAAGTCGGGATCTGAATTATTGCGATACATCGCATCTCCTGGATCAGGTCGACGAGATTAGTAAAATGCTCGATGGGTATATTAAATCAATTGAGAGAGATATGATAGGGAAGAACAGAAGGCGGTAGCTGGTAGGAAAACAGAATACAGAAGACAGAAGGTAGAAGGAAAAATTTTGGAATCAGTTTCTTTTAAGTGATTAGCAGGCATCCCGAGGTCTAAAAAGCTGTCTTCTGTATTCTGTATTCTTTTTACTGGGAAAATGAGAATATAATTTAGAACGCGAAAATACAATTTTTTAAAAAAATCCGAGAAAAAACCAATGGCCGAATTCAGAATTGAGGGAATTGCACTATCGGGGCGCGAGGTATCGGGCATCATAAACGCCGAAACGTATGGAGGCGCGAAGAAACGAGCCCGGATGATCGCCACACAGAAAAAATTTAAGATCAAAGCCATCCGGCAGCGAAGCACATTCATCTATCGCGTGCAACGGGGGGAGGAGAAACCGATCGACGGTGAACAGAAGGCATTCTCGAAAGCCGAGGTCGAAGAAGCGCTCAAGAAAATGGGCATGAAGGTTATGTATGTCCGGAAGAAACTGTTCGACTTCAAACCCAAGCCTCCCCAGACGGAAATCGTGACGTTCGTCAGGGTCAGCGCCGACCTGATCCGGCAGAAGCTCCCCTATAACGAGGTGCTTCAAATGATGATCAACGATATCAATAATAAAACGCTCCGCGATACGGTCCGCGATATCAATACCGAGTTGAAACAGGGAAAAGACAGCGAACAGGTATATAAGAAGCACGAAAAGGTGCTGGGGAAGTTCACCTCCAACATGCTGGGCCTCGCATCGAAGTCGGGTAACATGGCCGAAATATATGATAATACGGCCAAGTTTCTAGAACGTCAGCTTCAATTCAAGAAAACCCTGAAAAGCGCGCTCATCATGCCTGCGGTAACGATCGTATTCACCTTCGCGGCGCTCATTTATTTCGTCGCTTACATCTTTCCGGAGACGGCTAAGCTCTTTGTGCAATTCAATATCGAACTTCCCCCGATGACGAAAGCGACGCTCGGTATCAGCGAGTTCCTGCAGGCGAACATCATCTGGCTGCTGCTCATAGCGATCACACCGATCATCGTCCTTGCCAGATATCTGACGACGGAGAAGGGGAGTTTCGTCCGGGACAAGTACATCTGGAGCATACCCGTCCTGGGACCGTTGCTTCAGAAAACCAACATCGAGATATTCTGCCGCGTCTTCAATGCACTGTATACCGGTTCTGGCGAGAATATCGAGGTCATCAAGCTTTCCGCGGAGGCATGCGGCAACAGGCATATGGAGTACCAGATCAAGACGGTGGCGATTCCGCTGATGGTGGAGAAAGGGGCCGGTCTGACGGACGCTTTCGAAGCATCCGGCGTATTTACCAAAACCTCTCTCTCCCGTTTCCATTCCGGTGCGGAGACGGGTTCGGTCAAGAACAGCGCACGACAGATTGCCGACTATTATGAAAGCGAGACGACCTATAAGATGAAGGCGGTCATCGACATGATCCAGGTTTTCATCGCGAT
>CAZBUK010000043.1:18445-30517 GCA_964495085.1 uncultured Ignavibacteriales bacterium | reverse complement strand
CCACAACCCCGACGATTTCGGCTTGGTGGACCTGAATCATTCAAAATTCTTTATTATTTATTTCGGACAGATGTGAGAGGTAATGATAGCTTACTTCGTCGTCCGGCCGGACTTGCATTCCACAGCCGAAGATTGCATATTCGAAAGCGGTACAGATTGACGGCGGAAAGGCGGAACCTGCTGAACATCGGATCCCAACGGCAGCAAAGCTCTCTCAAGGACGAACATTGACTCCGACACGGTATCATATTTATTTTCGCACGTGCGATGTTGTTGAGGCGGTTCACAAAGCTCCCCGCCCGTTCGGACTCGATAAGAAAACCCTGATAAAGATATGTTTTATTTCGCTTCTCAAGTCGCTCAGGGGATACGACAGCGCCATAACGGTCATCGGAGACCGGCTTTCCGATGAGATGCGCGAGTTCTTCAGGGGATACCCGGTCGAGCTGGTCACCGGCGAGTACGGTAACGACGCCTCTCTCCGCGAATCTCTGAACCGGGCATATCTGCTGCCGGATGAGACATGGGTGTACCTGTGCGAAGACGATTATCTGCATGCCCCGCCGGCATTTTTATGGATAGACGATCTGATACGATTTCGCAAAGAGTATCTGCAAGATAAGGCGTTCACGCGTCAAACCAGGTTCATTCGGGTGAAACTGGCCGATAAACCTCTCGTGATACATACTCCCGACTACCCCGATCGCTACAAACGTAAGTATCTCCAATTCGGTTTGATTTTTCTTTCGCGGTACTGTCACTGGCGCCAGGTTTCAAATACGACGTTCACCTTCATGGCACAGGCAAAGACGCTCCGGCAGTACCGGAAAATTCTCGATCGTTCGACACGTGGAGCGCGCGACGGATACCTGAGCCGCAATTTCTATGCACGAACCACATTCGGGGGAAAAGCGCTCTGCCTCTCGCCGATACCCGGCATTTCATCGCACATGCACGAAGGAGTCATGACTCCGCTTGTGAATTGGGAAGAAATTTATACCGACTGCCGCAGCGAGATCGAGGGACCCGCACATCGAACAAGTGCGACTCCATTTACCCGGACGGATTAATCCGATCGAACGGCCGGCGGAACCGCATGGTATTCTAATATATAGAATGATCCCTTTCATGGATTCCATAATACGAACACAGACCCTTACCCACATGAAAAATAGAACCGATCTCAGCAGACTGTCGATAATCCTCCTGTTCCTCATTCCTACCGTAGTTTTCGGCCAGGTTGAGCTTCCGAAGCTCATTTCGGACGGTTTGGTACTGCAACGCGATGCCGAGGTGAAAATTTGGGGCCGGGCGTCAGCCTCGGAGAAAATAACCATACGTTTTCTGGGTAACGCCTACCGGACGGTTGCCGGTAACAACGGAGCGTGGGAGATAAGGCTGTCCGGCCTGAATGCAGGCGGACCCCATGAGATGGTCATCGAAGCGAAAAATACTATACGTCTCCGGGATATTCTGATCGGCGACGTATGGGTAGCGTCGGGCCAGTCGAACATGGAACTGCCCATGCGAAGAGTCAAACCTTTGTACGATCGCGAGATTTCCGAAGCAAACAACGACTATATCCGGTTCTTCAATGTGCCCCAAACATACGATTTCAATCTCCCCCGGGATGATTTCGAATCCGGAAGCTGGCATAAAACCGACCCCCGATCCGTGCTCGATTTTTCCGCCGCCGCCTATTTCTTCGCAGATGAATTATATCAGAGATACCGGATTCCGATCGGTATAATCGATGCAAGTCTCGGCGGTTCGCCAGCCGAAGCGTGGATGAGCGAAGAAGCTCTGAAAAAATTTCCGCACCACTACCAGGAAGCACAGCGGTTTAAGGAAACGGATCTCATCGAGCGGATCGAACGCGAGGACTTGGAACGGAGCAACGCCTGGTATGCAGAATTGAACCGGAAGGATACCGGACTACGCGGACCGGTCCGGTGGAGCGACCCGGCTGCCGACGATTCCGACTGGACCGAGATGGAAATACCCGGATACTGGGCCGACACGAATCCGGGGTACGTCCATGGAGTCGTATGGTTCAGGAAACACATATACCTGACGGGTGAGCGGGCCGGCCAATCCGCCGAGTTGAATCTCGGAGCGATCGTAGATGCGGATTCCGTTTTTATAAACGGAAAGTTCATCGGCACGACGAGCTATCAGTATCCGCCCCGCTGGTACAGCGTACCGGAAGGCGTTTTTGAGGAGGGGAAGAATACGATCGTGGTCAGGGTAGTCAACGTACGGGGTCGCGGAGGTTTTGTGCCGGATAAACCCTACTACCTGGCAGTAGCAAAGGATACGATAGATTTAGCAGGCCGCTGGCGTTGCAGGCTCGGCGCCGAAATGGAGCCCTTGGCGGGCCAGACATTTATCCGGTGGAAGCCGTTGGGATTGTTCAATGCAATGCTCTCGCCGCTGCTTCGTTTCGCGATCAAGGGCGTTATATGGTATCAGGGAGAATCGAACACCGGAAGAGCGGTCGAGTACCGCGAACTGTTTCCCGCGATGATCATGGATTGGCGGCGCCAGTGGAACCGGGGCGACCTCCCGTTTCTGTTCGTCCAACTCGCAAACTTTATGGAAGCGAAACCTCAACCTTCCGAGAGCGACTGGGCCATGCTGCGGGAAGCTCAACACAAAACTCTCTCGCTGCCTCATACCGGCATGGCGGTGGCAATCGACATCGGCGAGTGGAACGATATTCATCCGCTGAATAAAAAAGACGTTGGAAAACGACTTGCACTCTCCGCCCGGAAGATCGCGTACGGCGAGGATATTGTGAATGCAGGTCCCGAATTTCGCTCGATGCATATAGAGGGAAATAAGATCGTGCTGAGTTTTAACAACATCGGAAGCGGATTGACGGCGAAGAACGGGCCGCTCAGACAGTTTGCCGTAGCGGGCGAGGATGCCCGCTTTGTCCGGGCAAACGCCGACATAGTGAATGATCGCGTGATCGTATGGAGCGATGAGATCTCAGAACCGGTCGCGGTGCGGTATGCGTGGGCGGATAATCCGGAAGGTGCGAACCTTTATAATCGCGAGGGACTGCCGGCCGTCCCTTTCAGAACCGACGATTTCTGATTCGGAATCAGCCGCTCCCTCCGATGTCGAGGTTTTCGGAGTCGAGTTCCAGCGATTCCCGGTATCCCTGGTGAAAACCGTCGAGGTATGTTTGAAAGTCGAAATTGTTTCCGGTGACCTCCTTCTCCGACTTCAGGAACCCCATGAAATACACATCATCGAACTTCATATCGAGATCGCCGAGGAGCTCCACCAGCTTTTTTTTATCGTACGTCGTCAGAAGGTGCGCCCCGCATTTTTTCCCGTCATTTTCTCCGAGCCTGTGCGATTGTATTTTTCGGGTATCCATCAGCCCTCCCGTTGCATGGATATACTTGTCCGGAACAGTGTACGTGGGTAGACTGAAAAGTAGAATTTTTTCCTTAGCAAATCAAGCGGGGCGGAACGATTTACCCCGGGTAGCGCCATGGAATTGGTTTTTGAATAATCCGGTTCATATGTCACCACTCATTATCGGCGGAGGCATCGTATGCGTTACGTCGCAGTTGTGTTCGTCCTCGCGGTTATTTTCGGACCGATATTCGGTCAGCAGGAATCCCTAAACCGGCCGGTAGCTACCTATTCGATCGTCGCGATCGATTCGGCGACCGGCCATATAGGCGTTGCGGTACAATCGCATTGGTTTTCGGTGGGATCGATTGTGCCGTGGGCGGAGGCGGGAGTAGGAGCGGTTGCCACACAGTCGTTCGTCGATCCCCGTTACGGTCCGCTGGGCCTCGAGCTCATGCGCATGGGACGTACCGCGGAGGAGAGTCTTCGTGCGCTCGTCGACACCGATGCGGATCGGGAAGTGAGGCAGGTAGCCATGATCGATAAAGACGGAAATATAGCGGTGCATACGGGAAGCAAGTGTATCTTCGCTGCCGGCCACCGGAAGGGGAACGGTTATTCCGTCCAGGCGAATCTCATGGAATCGCCAACGGTGTGGGATGCGATGGCAGAAGCTTATGAAACCGCGGAAGGAGATCTAGCCGACAGGCTTCTTGCTGCGCTGGAAGCTGCCGAGAAAGAAGGAGGCGACATCCGGGGTAAACAATCGGCATCGCTGCTGATCGTGACGGATACGCCGACCGGATACCCATGGGTCGACCGGGTATTCGACCTGCGGATTGAAGATCATCCGGAACCCGTCGCCGAACTGAGGAGACTGGTCGGGTTAGCCCGCGTGTATCACAAGCTGAACGAAGGGGACGAATGGGTAACGAAGAACGATATCCCGAAGGCGATGGAAGCGTACAGCGCCGCGCTCGAAATGCTTCCGGATGAAGCGACGAACGGCGAAGCTGCCTTCTGGACCGGAGTGACTCTCGCATCTATCGGCAGATCGGACGAGGCGGTTGATTATCTGCGCCGCTCATACCGGCAGGATGTACGATGGGGGGAGGTCATCGGGAGACTGCCGGCAGCGGGTCTGCTTCCGGATGATGAACTGCTGCATAAACTTACGGAAGAGATGAAGAAATAAAATGGGGAATCGGAAAAAAGCGCAGTATATTCACGGCGTACACCGCGCCGAACAGGATCGCCTCGAACGTCTGAACGCATTGATCAATCCTGCATTCATCGAGTTCATCGAGATTCAAAAGGGAGATTCGGTACTCGAGGTGGGAAGCGGACTCGGCATCGTTGTATCCGAACTTGCCCGGCGGTATCCGGATAGTTCCTTTCAAGGCATGGACACGTCGCCCGAACAGCTTGCACGCGCGCGGTTCGCTCACCCGAATCTGAAATTCATCAAAGGAGACGCACATGAGCTGCCGTTCGACGACAGCAGCTTCGATGTCGTATACTGCCGATTCGTCCTCGAGCATGTACACGATCCCGCGAACGTTCTGCGCGGGATGAAACGGATTCTAAAAAAAGGGGGGAGGGTATTTATTCAGGAGAACGACGTCGCCGTCATAACGTTCGATCCCGATCTGCCCGTCTACCTGAACCTCTGGCGTAAGTTCATACAGCTTCAATCAGCCCTCGGCGGCGATGCGCTCATCGGACGGAAGCTCTACGGTTTGATGAAAGAGATCGGATTTCAAGACATCGAATTGAGTATCGATCCCGAAGTTCATTGGTATGGAGAAGAAGGATTTAAAACGTGGATCGACAATATTATCGTGATCGTCGACGGGGCGCGAGGCGAATTGATCGGGCAGGGCATTGCTGCGGAAGACGAGATTGCGGGTGCGATGCGGGAGCTCGATGCTTTTAAATCGAATCCCGGGGCAAGCACGTATTTTTATTGGAATCGCGTGCGGGCACACACATAGTTCGTTTGGATCCTGCGGAATAATTGGATCCATCCGCCTCTGCGGCTGCAGATGCATGCTCCGGAGCTATGTCCCGTCGGTATGCGCCTCGGCTTGGGTGAGGGTCGCGATGAATTCTTTCTCATCTACGGGATAGACCGGGCGCTTGCGGCGAAGTTCGATGGCGCGGCGCGCGTACGATAACGCCTCCTCGAACGAGGCGAGCTCCAGATACGAGCGCGCGACGTTGAGCAGGTAGACGGGCTCGAGAGGATCCCGGGCGACCGATCTTTTATAAAACTCCAGCGCCCGGTCGAACCGGTATACCGAAAAGAAGTAGTTGCCGGTTATATTATAAACGGCGCCCGCGATTTTCTCACGATCGCTCTCCGTACGTTCGCGCTCCTCGAATTCCGACTGGAATATAGATATGAATTCCTCGATTTTATCCGACAAACGGTACGCCGTAAAAACGAATTCATAGTAATAAATATAATCGTAATCGTCCTTCTCCAGGGTATAGCGCAACCGCAATGCCTGCATGCAGTATTCGATCATCTTTCCGGCATCGTTCTTTTCTCCGTGAGCCCTTCCGAGATTGCACAGAAATACCGGCCTGGATCCGTCGAGCTCCACCGCAGCAGAATACATGGCGATCGCCCGGTCCCATGCCTGTTGCTCAAAATATACATTGCCGGTCTTATTGAAGATCAATGCCCTCGAAGAAACATCGGGGACGAGTGATTGATCCTTCGAAAATGAATCGGCGATTTCGTCCAATTTCCCCGTACGGGAGTAGGCATCTATGAGATAGCCGACGTAAAATTCCTCGCCGTACTCGTCGTGTTGTACAAGTTTTCGGAGTTCGACCGCGCTGCGGCATTGTTCCAGCATTCCGGGTGTGTCGCCGAGCTCTCCGAGCGTAACCCCTAGATTGCAGGGATATATCGGGGCGGCGGGATCGAACGCGATCGCTCTCCGGTAATAGTCCGCGGCGGAAGCGCGGTCGCCCAGCTCCGTCAGCACATTGCCGATGTAATTCACGATACGGGCACGCTGGCTGTTTCCGAGAGCCGGATCGGTTTCGGTTTCGAGAAGAGCCATGAAGGCGTCTACCTGACCGTTCCGCGTGTAAGCTTCGCCCAGATAATCGTAATAATACCGGAGCTCGTAATCGTCGCTCAGCGTTTTTTTCCGGAGTTCGGCCGCTTTTCCGCAATGACGGATCATCCGTTCGTAATCCTTTAAACCACCCGATGCAAGTCCGAGATTGCAGTGGTATATAGGCGTACCCGGACTGGCGGCGACGGCGAGTTCGTAGTATGCGGCAGCGGAACTGAACTGAGTCGAACGGAAGTAAAGATTACCGAGCCGGTTGTATACGATCGCGCGCGCCTGTGGAGTGAATTCCGCCGAGTTCTCCAGCTCGGCAAGTTCGGTATCGAAATCTGCAACCATCCCGTTTACAAAATACGCTTCGGCGAGAAATTGCAGGTAATAATCGAGCGTCGATTCTCCTCTTTTGGAAATCCGGTACAGGGTGCATGCCCGCTTGCAATGATCGAGCATAGTATACCTATCGCCGTTCTCCCCGCAGGCTCTGCCGAGATTGCAGTGATAGACCGGATTCTTTTCGTCGTATGCGAGCGCCGTCCGGTAGCAACGTATGGCTTCATCGAAACGGCGGTCTTCGAAGTGCAGATTCCCGAGACGGTTCCAGACGACCGCAAGTTGATCGGGAAGCATCCCCGTTGATTCTCCCTTTCCGAGCATCCCCAGTATTTCCTCGGTGCGGGCCAGTTTGTACAATGCTGCGGCGAGAAATTCATAGTAGTAATCCAGACTGTACGGGTCGTCGGATTTCTGAGTTCGAAGTTGGATCGCGAGCTTGCATGATTCCGCCATGCCGCTCCAATCGCCCAGATTTCCGCGTGCTCGTCCCAGATTACAATGATAGACCGGAATCGACCGTGAAATTTCAATCGCCCGGTTGTAGTACGTAACGGCTTTATCATAGGCGAGCGACTGAAAATATAAATTTCCAATGCGGTTTCGACATCGAGCCTGCCTCTCGGGCGTATTCGCGAAGTCCGGCATCTTGCCGGCGCGTTTGAAAAACTCATCCGGATCGCCCGCTCTGAAATACGCTTCCGCGAGGTATTCAAAATAAAAATCTGTATCGTATACATCGGCTTCGTGTGTTCGTCTGAGTTCGACCGCTTTCAGACAACGGTAAATGTAGGTGTCGGGATCTCCGGTATGCCAGGCGGCCTCCCCCAGTGCCCAATGAAAGAGCGGCACTTCGGGAGCAGTACGAACCGCGCGTGTATAATATTCAAGCGCATCCTTGAAGAGAGCATTCGATTTGCTCATGTTTCCGAGCCGGTAATAGATGCCGGCTTTTTTATCGGGGGAGTCCGCAAAGTAGGGATCATGATCCAACTGGTCGGCAAATTTTTCCGACCTGCCGGCTTTTGAGTATGCATCGGCGAGCAGCTCATATAACGCGTCTGCACTCAACGCTTCATCCTTTCCCGGTTTCCGGTGCTTCAGGACGGACTCAAGTATCCTGATCGAATCGTCCCATGCTTCGATCTGTAACAGCTTTCTGCTCAACTCGAGCGCGAAATCGGGTTCCACCTTCCCTTTGATCTTCTCGTAGACGGAGAGAGCATTTTTAAAGTCTCCGATACGGTAGTACAGATCGGCAAGTTTCATCAGAAACTGCCTGTCGGTTTTCTGGCCGAGGCGGTTTCCGACTTTTTCGAGTATCCGGCTGCACTCGCTGAACATGCCTGATTCAAGTTTAAACCGCGCAAGTTCTATCTGAACCTCGGGGTTTTTAGATGATCCGATCCGTTGATAGAGTTGAAATGCTTTCTGTTTATCGCCGGTATCGAGATAGCCCTGCGCCACATCGAGCAGAATATGGTAGTCGTTCGTCACGCTTGCTTTATCGAACGCATCCCTCGCCTTATCGTTCGCCTTGTTCGTCAGCAGCCGCATTCCGATCCATGTGTAGAGATATGCGGAGCGGTCGGGAAGAATTGCCGCCTCGATGAGCATCCGGACCCGTTCTGCTGCATCGTCGATATAATCGTCTTGTATATGTGTGAGAATCCAATATGCACCGGGGTCGTCGGCGAACCACTGGACGATCTGGCGCTTAAGTGTATCGCGGCAGCTCCGGATCAGTTTCTCATCCATTTTGGGCGCTCCGGGCGCAGATTCAGCAGCTCTCCGTTGCTGCATGCGTTCCAGGAGGGCGAGCATTTCTTCATGCAGTTCGAAATTCTCGGTGAGGAAGTTTTGCTGCAGGTGCAGATAGAGGTTTAAGGCATGCTGTTCTGCCTCTTCACTTTTATGAAGAGAGACGATTTTAGCCCAGGTGAAAAGAGCTCTCACCTGAAGATCGTCGAACTCCTTTACCCAATCGACATCGGAACGCTGCAGGAGCGACTTTAATCCCTTCCCCGTCAGATCCGTCGGATTCATCTCGATCCATGCGTGCGGCAGCAGGATGCGAAGTCCGTCGAGAGCTTCCTTGAGATTTGTTAACGCTGCGTTCCGGAGATCTCTTACCCGTTTTTCTTTGTCCGCCGCTTCCTGTCGCCGGCGGACGGTTTCCTCGAATGAAATGAATTCCGAAACGAACAGGTCCTGCTTCGGGACCGCCGGACTCATGAATCCGGTTCCCGTTGTACCGCCCGATCCCCCCTGAACGGAAGCTGTAAGTCCGGTAGTCGGTCCGGTCGTTTCCTGCGGCTGTATGCCACGTAGATCTGCCTGTTGCTTCAGGGCGATTCCCCTTTGCCTGAACGACTCCGATTGAGATTCCAGTTCCCGCGCCCGCTCGAATTGGATATGCGCTATCTTTGCTTCCAGCTCCGCCATAGCGAGCAGTCCGTTCGGCCAGGTCGGTTCCAGCCGCGTTACCTCATCCAGCGTTTTCTTGATCTCCTCCAGAGATTTCAATTGTTCTTCCCAGGGATCCTTCGGTTCGACCCGGTAGCCGAGTCTGAACAGATTGAAGTGCGGCGTGACATAATTCCGGTTCAGATCGATTGCGGCGTGATATACGGAGCGGGCTTCATCAAGCCGTTCGGCATCTCCCGACCGAAGATAGTAATAATGACAAGCCTGCCCGAATTCGTCCATCACGAACGCGAACACGGATTTGCACATGCGCGCCGTGGGAATATAGGAATCGAGGATTTCCGCTACATCCTTCTCCCGGGCAACGGCGGCGTAACCCTCTTTATTTCCTGTTTCGATCGCATGTGCTGTTTTCTCGAAACTGAGATCGGGAAACGCGGCGGCGATCCGCTGCTTCTCGGATGTCGTCAGATACGCCGGGACCGCTCTGAAAAATTGAGCGAGAATGCCGGCTGCGCCGTCGGCATTATTCGACTCAAGCGTATCAAGGATTCCGCGGATCGACAATCGTTTCTTCCGCACCCCCAGCCAGAATTCATAGTTCTTCTGCGTTCTATCTCTGTATTGCTTATATCGATTCAGAATAGTCTCGTCGATGGAGCGAAACAGGTAGGCGGAAAAATCCTCCTGGACATGCGAAAACCCTTGCGCGACATGCGCTGAGACGGCGTCGGCATAGTGGCGGTATGCGTCGATGAGATTTCCCTGTTCGGCGGCGATACGGGCCCTGCCGTAGTCGAGCTCGGCAACGAAGGTTTCCCGTTTGATCGCCTTATATTCTCTTCCGTTTTCGAACATATCCCTGGCATCGTCGACATTATCCAACAGCCAGTGCATATATCCGAGGTTCGCCCAGGCGCCGATGTTGCCGGGATTTATACGGAGCACCTCCGCATACTCCCTGAATACCATATCGGCAACGTTGGTTTCGAGCGTCGGCCTCGATCGCCATAATGATTCGTAAGCAATGGCCAGTTCGAACTGAGCCACCTCAAACCGGTGATCGAGCTCGACGGCACGGCGGAGGAGCTGCATACGCGATCGGAGCTGCGAAGTTTGTACGGCTTTTGCGAAAAGATACCGGGGATCGCGTTCGGAGCCGGGAGGATCGAGTTCAGCTGCATGCCGGAGGTATCGTTCTCCCCGTTCCTGAGAGCCGAGATAGTACCAGCTGAGTGCAAGGGTAACGTATGCGCTGAAAAGAAATTGACGCTGGCCGTCGATGTCTTGGGGGAGGGTGCGGAGACGCTCGACCGCTCTCGTAGCGACACGCCTGGTTTCGAAGACCGGATTCAATCGCCGCCCCGATATGCCCGCGAGGATCCTCCGGTATAATAGCATATTGGTATAACCTATCTCGGCCCGGGCGCAGAGTATCTCGTGATGTGCGGCTTTCTCATAGATCAAGGAGGCGGTCCGCCGTGCGGCGCTTCGCAACGACGATATCCGCACCCTGATCGAATGCATCGTCCGGCGGAAAGGATACGCAGATCCCGCCTGCCAGGCCGGGTCGAAGAGCCGGATCGCACGATCGTAGAGCCGGAGCGCTTCATCGTAAGCGTCGAGCGTGTTCGATCGCGCATAATCTTCGGCTTCATAAAACAACGCGACCGCTTTGAAACGCCTAGTCGGGAGCAGTTCGATCTTGCCTTCGACATCCTTCTCGATCTGCTTGTAGATCTCGGTTGCGACGCTTGAGTAAATGCGCTCGAGAAGCTGTTCGTATGTCTTCGTATCGATCGAAGGAGTCGTGCTGCCGTTCTGCCGAAGCGTTCTCAGTTTAAAAGTAACCGGATGTGCGAGGGTTTCCGGTTTTCCCGGCGGACCGATGCGCACACGTGGCATAACCTCGACGAAGAGGCTGCCGTCGGGTTTCTCTCGTACGCCGTAATGTCCGGAAATGTGAATATGCGATTCGCGCCGGACACCCTCACGCTCCTCAGCCTGTCCGGCCGCCGCTTTGGTCTGATCGAGGAGGGAGAGTCTTCCGATGCGGCGGGTCAACTTCTCCGAGAGATCATGGGAGAACCAGGCGAACGAAGGGACCTTCTCGGTGGTTTCGAGCGGGTTGAAATCGTCTATCGAACATGTGTACCTGAACGGGGCTTCCGATTCCTGAAGCCAGAATCTCGACCACCCTGCGACCAGGAGAAGCGGAACCGCTATGCAGAGTGGAAGAAGATACTGCCAATTCGCGGTCAGCACGGTGAAATCGAACGATATCAGAGCCTTCCACACGTCGCTGTCGATAATCATTGTCACGACCTGTATCGAAGAGGCCGCAAGAAAACCGATCCATCCGAGCGTCCCGATGCGTCTTCTCTGACGGAGTCCCCCCTCGACTCCCTCGATGTTTCGCAACAGATCGGACGGGGGTAATATCTCTGAGAGTTTCATGTGACAACCCTCGTTATTATAGATTGATCAGCGACGGGAGTACGGCCGGTTGGCCGGTACTCGTAAAGAGCCGATTTCATGTTCGGTGATGATTTTCAGGCAGGCAGAGACGGCACAGGATCCTGTCTGATGTTTTGATCGGAACAAACAGACAGTCCATCCACCCGATAGAGGTTGTCGATTTTCGAACTGTATATCTTTTGCAAACGATTGGAATGTTACGAAATTGAAACGATATTGTCAATTATAGTACCGCTCTCGGTGTATAGAGAACCGCGTATAGGCGCGCTGTTCCATATTTAATTTCCCGGCCTGCATACCGGGGAATTTGACTCCGCCATTCCGATTTATTATTATGGAATCGGTTTGAAAACACTAAAAACTCAATAATGCA
>CAZBUK010000043.1:0-18435 GCA_964495085.1 uncultured Ignavibacteriales bacterium | reverse complement strand
AACGTTATGGATACTTCCACACAGGGTACCGGCGCACTATATGCAGCCGGCTCAAACGGTATCGACAACTTCCTCTCCGAATACCGGGCTGTGCGTGCTTTTACGGAAAAACTCTGCGGACCGCTCTCTGCGGAAGATTACGTCGTACAACCCGTCGAAGAGGTGAGTCCTACAAAATGGCATCTTGCTCATACGAGCTGGTTCTTCGAAGCTTTCGTCCTGAAACGGTATATGAAGAAGTACTTACCTCTCGACCGGCGGTATGAGTTCCTGTTTAATTCTTACTACATACAGGCGGGACCGATGCACAGCAGACCCAAACGAGGACTCATCTCCCGTCCGACCGTGAAGGATACGTTCGAATACAGACGCCATATCGATGAGAATATGTCGCGGTTCATCGAATCCGCCGATGAGGGGACAATCGGAGCCGTCGCTCCGTTGATCACGCTCGGCTGCCATCACGAGCAGCAGCATCAGGAACTCCTGCTCACCGACATCAAATATGTATTCGCCCAGAATCCCCTTCACCCGGTCTATATACCCGCACAACCGGAGAGTGACGGACATGTGCGGCAGCACGCGTGGATATCTTTTCCGGAGGGGATTTATCGCATCGGATTCGAAGGAGAAGGGTTCTGCTACGATAACGAAGGACCCCGGCACCGGGTTTTTCTGGAGCCGTATAGTCTCGGCTCCCGGCTGATCACGAACGGCGAATATATGGAGTTCATATCCGACGGCGGCTACCGGCGCTCGGAACTCTGGCTCTCTCTCGGATGGGATGCAGTCAATCGGAACGGATGGCAGGCGCCGTTGTACTGGGAGCAGCGCGACGGCGAGTGGTGGATGCTGACCCTCGGGGGCTTCAGGAAGGTCGTCCCGGGAGAACCCGTCTGCCATGTGAGCTACTTTGAAGCGGATGCATACGCGCGATGGGCCGGGGCCAGATTACCGTTCGAATCCGAGTGGGAAGTCGCGGCGGGAGAAATTCCCCGCACCGGCAACTTTGTCGAAAACGAAGCATATCACCCAGTCCCTGCGGCTGAAAAATCGAGCGACGACAACCGCCCGCTCCAACTCTACGGCGATGTGTGGGAGTGGACGCACAGCCATTATTCGCCGTACCCCGGATATAAACCCGCCGAAGGAGCGATCGGCGAATACAACGGGAAGTTCATGTGCAATCAGTTCGTCCTGCGCGGCGGTTCCTGCGCTACCTCGCAGACACATATACGCAAGACGTATAGAAATTTTTTCGATCCGCATGCACGCTGGCAATTCTCCGGTATACGATTGGCGGAAACCGTATGAACAGGGTACAAACGGCCGCTCGCGATCACGATGCAGCGGCGGGAAGAAGAGAGAAATTTCTCCGGGATGTGCTACGCGGATTGGGCGGAAATCAAAAGAGCATCCCGTCGAAGTATTTTTACGACGACGAAGGATCAAAACTGTTCGACCGGATTTGCGGGCTGGCAGAGTATTATCTGACCTCGATCGAATTTTCCATAATGAAAAACAATATCCGGTCGATCGTATCGGAGATCGGTTCGAATATCGTTCTGGTGGAGTTCGGAAGCGGGAGCAGCGAAAAAACACGCATCCTCCTCGATACTATCCGCGACGTGCGCACGTACGTACCGGTCGATATCTCGGATGAGTATCTCACCGCTGCCTGCCGCAGTCTTTCGTTCAGGTATCCGTCTCTCCCCATCCACCCCCTGTGTACGGACTATGCAGAACCCGTCGTCCTGCCGACGATCCCGGATCCGGAGACGCGCGTGGTATCTTTTTTTTCCGGCTCCACAATCGGAAATTTCGACCCCGAAGACGCCGCCGGTTTTCTGCGGAACACCGGACGTCTTATTGGGGAAAAGGGGTGCCTCCTGGTCGGCGTCGATCTGAAGAAGGATCCTGCGGTTCTGCATGCCGCGTATAACGACAGCGAGGGGGTGACGGAGGCGTTCAACAAGAATATCCTGGTAAGGATCAACAGAGAACTCTGTGCAAATTTCCGTCCGGATCTGTTCAGACACTACGCGTTTTATGATCCGTTTCAAGGACGGATCGAAATGCACCTGACAAGCGTGCAGGCACAGACGGTACTGGTAGGCGATACTGAGATCATGTTCGAACGCGAGGAGAGCATCCATACGGAAAATTCGTACAAGTACTCACTCCAGGAGTTCGGGGATCTGGCTGCGCGGGGCGGCATGAGGACAGTAAGTATCTGGACGGATCCGCAGGAATACTTCGGCATCCTGCTCCTTATTCCGGCCTCCCGTCCGGATTAAAATTGACTTTGCTCCCCCGATGTCCTATCTTTTGAACCGGTAGTGGAGTTCGTTCCGGCCGCACCCCGATTTCAGATGGACACGAACGCGACACGCAACAAGCTGTGAAAATTCCGTATATACAAGTCAGTTTTTCGCTGCGATCTGAATATCCCATAGATATGTGATTGTGTGTAGAGTGCACAATTAACATACTCAATATAAAATCATTCTATATATACTTCTTGAACGTGTCCACTTCCATGCCACAGGTCACGGTTGATGATCTTCGCAAAGTGTCGCGGTTGAGCGACTTCGCGGACGAGACGCTCCAATGGATCATCGACCATTCTAAGATACAGACGTTTAAAGTCGATGAGGTTCTGTTCAAAACCGGAGACCCCGTCGACGAAATGTGGATACCTCTCAGCGGCAGCTTCGATTTTTACTGGGATACGAACGGACAGCTTTCGTATATACGGACATGGAAGGTGGGAGATATCAGCGGTCTGCTTCCGTATTCCCGTATGAAGACATCCCCCGGTTACTCGATCTCCACAAGCCAGGGGCATGCGCTTATGCTGCATAAGCGCCATTTCGCAGAGATGGAGAGACGCTTTCCCGATCTCGTCAAGTGCTTTGTGGAATTGCTCACCGACCGGGTGCGCGAATTCACCGCGAGCCACCAGCAGCAGGAGAAGATGAGCGCACTCGGGAGAATGTCCGCGGGACTTGCGCACGAACTCAATAATCCGGCGGCAGCAATCCAACGCACATCTTCCGAACTGAGCAACAGGATGCTGAAGGAGATCGATTATGTGCTTCGGCTGCTTGAGACCCTTCCGGAGAAGGATCGAATCACCGAGATTCTTCTGATCCTGAAGGAAAAAGCGGCTCAATCGTTGTTCAGTACCCTTTCCCCGCTCGATAAAGCACAGTTGGAAGAAGAGCTGCTCGACGAACTCGACGTCCTCGATATACACGAAGGGATGCGAATCGCCGAGACCTTCGCCGAGATCGGCATCTCGACCGCCGAGTTGAAGAGTGTTCTGAACGGGCTCGATGCTGCAACGATCAGACAGCTCATGCCCTGGGCGGAGAACGTGGTCTCCGCAGAACGATTGGTCCTGGAGATACAAAAAGCCTCGTCGAGAATCTCGCAGCTCGTCAATTCGATCAAATCGTATGCGCATATGGACCGCACGTACGATATGCAGCCGACCGACATCCACGACGGCCTGGATACGACGCTGGTGCTGCTCAATCATAAGATGAAGGTTAAGAACATTCAGATCGTGAAACGGTACGCATCCGATATTCCGCACGTGCATGCGTTTCCCGGCGAACTCAACCAGATATGGACGAACATCATCGACAACGCGATCGATGCCATGGAATCGGGCGGAAAGCTCACGATCGAAACGGCAGTGGAACGGAATATGGTAAGGGTAAGCGTCAGAGATACGGGGAAAGGAATTCCGCAGGATATCAGAAATAAAATATTCGATCCCTTCTTCACGACGAAGGGCGTGGGCAAGGGGATCGGGTTGGGACTCGATATGGTGAAGCGCATCGTTACCCATCACCAGGGGGAAATCAAGGTGATTTCGGAACCGGGTAATACCGAGTTCGTCACCTGCCTTCCCGCGCTCTCAAAAGCACTGCAACATGAACAATCCGTGAGCGGTATCATCTCATGAAACGGCCGATCATATTTCTCATCGACGACGATCCGCAGGTGATCCGGGCGATCCACCGGGACGTGAAGAATCAGTACCGGGACGACTACCGCGTTCTGGCATCCGATTCTCCGCGCGAAGCGCTCGCGCTTTTCAAAGATCTGAAGACCAGAGATGAATCCGTTGCACTCTTCGTCTCCGACCAGCGTATGCCCGAGATCGAGGGAGTCGATCTGCTCGAACAGGCAAAAGAAATTTATCCCGACGCAAAGCGGGTTCTTTTGACCGCCTATTCGGATACCAAAGCCGCGATCAAGGCGATCAACGACGTGAAGCTTGATTACTACCTGCTGAAACCCTGGGATCCCCCGGAAGAGCGCCTCTTCCCGGTTATGGATGAACTCCTCGACGAATGGCAGGCCGGGTATAAACCGGGTTTCGAGGGGATCAAGCTGATCGGATTTCAGTGGTCTCCCAAATCGCACCGAATCAAAGATTTCCTCATGGGAAACCTGATCCCGTATCACTGGATCGATGCCGAGACGAATCCCCAGGCGAAAGAATTTATGAAGAGCCTGAATTTAGGTCCTACGAATCTTCCCCTTGTGATTTTCGAGGACGGGAAGAATCTCGCCGATCCGACATTGAGCAATATTGCGGCAAGAACGGGACTGCAGTCGAAGGCGGCTATGGAAATGTACGACGTGATCATCATCGGAGCGGGACCGGCCGGGTTGGCTTCTTCCGTGTACGGCGCTTCGGAAGGTCTGAAGACGCTGCTGATCGAGAAGCGGGCGCCCGGCGGACAGGCGGGTACCAGTTCTCTGATCGAGAACTATCTCGGATTTCCGACGGGACTCTCCGGTTCCGAGCTCACGCGCCGCGCTATTGCACAGGCCATAAAATTCGGAACCGAGATCCTCACACCCCAGGAAGTGAAGCACATACGTCTGAACAACGGGATGAAGACGATCGTACTTTCCGACAACACCGAACTGCACGCGAAGACGCTCATACTGACCGCAGGCGTCAGCTACCGCACGCTCGATATTCCGGGCGTGGAATCGCTCGGAGGGGCGGGCATCTATTATGGCGCCGTCAGCGCGGAAGCCCGCTCGATGAACGGCGTGCCCGTGTTTATCGTGGGCGGGGGAAACTCGGCGGGTCAGGCGGCTATGCATTTGAGTAAGTTCGCCTCGATGGTTAACGTCGTGATCCGAGGCGAAGGAATCTCGTCCTCTATGTCCAATTATCTGTGCGAACAGATCCGCTTGACTCCCAACATAACCATCCTTCCGAATACGAAAGTGGCGGAGGTCGCCGGCAAGAACCGTCTCGAATCCATCGTGCTCCACAATGTGAAAACGGATCAGAGGGAAAGCAGGGAAGCGGGCGCATTGTTCGTCTTTATCGGAGCACGGCCAAACACCGAATGGATACCCGCGAATATCATCCGGGATGCCAAAGGATTTTTAGTCACAGGCCGGGATCTGGTTACGGCCGCCGATTACCGGCAGCACTGGAAGCTGGACCGGGAGCCGTATCTTCTCGAAACCAGCGTACCGGGGATCTTCGCGGCAGGCGATGTACGTGCGGGCTCGATTCCCCGGGTCGCTTCCGCCGTCGGTGAAGGAGCGATGGCCGTCAAGCTTGTTCATGAATATTTAACGGAAATTTAACGAATAAAGCCGGTATATACATGTCCGGAATGTTCCGGACGCCTCATGAAAGGAGTCTTCGATTTTGAAACAGTATCTGATCATTTCTCCGCACGATGCGGGAGAATGTAATAAAGCCCTGAAACAGGTTTACGCGGCCGGGTACCTGTCGCATTTCTACTGGGGATGCAAGTCGGGAGAACATTGCGGATGGATAATCCTCGATGCGGAGAATCTGAACGAGGCCCTGCTGGTTGTACCGGCCTTCCTCCGGACAAAAGCAAGAGCGATTGAGTTGTACCAGTTCAATCCGACGGAGGTCGAAAGACTGCATTAAGCGGTTAGGAATTCCGGTTAGAACTTCGTATATTGGTTCCGCTACAAACTGTAGCCCCGCATTCGAAAGCAGTTCATTTCGGAAGCGGACTTTTGAGACCCGTTATCCGATGATGAACGTGGAGGATGTGCAGGTTACGCAGCGGCGATTGACTCACACCGTGATTCTCACCGATTTGACGTTCCCACACCGATAGATTCAGGTTTCTACTCGCAGCGCAGAGTCTCTTTACTTTTAGTTACAAAGGAACAATATGTCATTTTCACAACTCGGTCTGAACGACCGTCTGTTGCAGGGAGTCGCTGCGTCCGGATTCACACGCCCGACGCCGATTCAATTACGCACCATACCGGTAGGTCTCTCCGGAAGAGATATCGTGGGTCTCGCTCAGACCGGTACGGGGAAAACAGCCGCATTCGTACTGCCCATGCTGCAGCGCCTCGATATGTCGGGCAAGACGCGGGGCACGGTTCGCGGCCTCATACTGACGCCGACCCGCGAGCTCGCACAGCAGGTGGAGGATTCTATCTCCGGGGTCGGACGCTTCATGAATTTTTCGTCGTTGTCGGTTTACGGCGGCGTCTCTATGGAGAATCAGCTGCGGCGGCTCCGTCGCGGTGTAGATATAATCGTAGCGACACCGGGACGCCTGCTCGATCATCTGAACCGCCGAACCGTGGATCTCTCGAAGGTGGAGGTACTCGTGCTTGATGAAGCCGATCGTATGTTCGATATGGGATTCATCAACGATGTCAGAAAGATCATCTCGCACGTGCCGGACATCCGTCAGACGTTTCTCTTTTCGGCAACCATGCCCGATTCGATCAAACAACTGACGAAGAGCGTTCTGACCAAACCCGAGTTTATCCAGATCGGTCTGCAGACCAATCCGGCGGAAACCATTACGCAGCATTTTTATAAGGTGCCCCAGACGCAAAAACTTGACCTGCTCACCCATATGCTGAAGACGGAATCAATGCCGAGCGTTCTGGTTTTCTCCAGAACCAGGCGGGGAGCGGATCGAATCGGAAAAAAACTGATGCAAAGAGGCTTCAACGTAACGGCGATACACTCCGACCGTACCCAGTCGCAGCGGCAAAATGCTCTGGCGGCATTTAAGAGCGGAAGGTACCAGATTCTCGTCGCAACCGACATTGCGGCGCGCGGAATAGACGTCGAAGCTATATCGCATGTTGTCAATTACGATACGCCTGCGTACGCGGAAGATTATATACACCGCATTGGTAGAACGGGTCGGGCGGAGATAACGGGCGACGCGATTACGTTCGTCGACGGGTCCGAGCGGAAATATTTCAAAAGTATTGAATCGCTCATTGGTCGCCGTTTCGACATTCATCCGTATCCCGGATTCACCGCTTCATTCGTCCCCGAAACCATTCAACAGGAACGAAAGCCGGATTCGGTATCAGATACCCGGCGACGAGAACGGAACCGACTCGGAGTGCCGGAAAAAGGACGGAACACCAGACCCGGTAACCGCAGGCCGGGTAAAGACAACACGAACGGCACCCACTCTAAAACATCCCGTGCGACGAACGGTTCGCCAGCTCGTCCCAAACGGCGGAAACCGGCCGGTAATTCGGGAGGTCGAGCGGAACTCAGAGACGAAGGTGTGCAGCAGACGGAGCATACACGCCAGGGCGGCTACGACTGGAGGGCGTTGATTGCCGCGGGAGAGAAGATGTTTAAAAAAGTACGCGGTAAAAATTTAGAAGGTTAAGTTCACTACCCGGGGGCAGCAGTCCGCTGCCCCTTTTTTTCCCTACCATATTTCCTTTGCTTTCTCGCGACCGATTGCTTATTTTTATGTCTTATTCATCGATTTAGAACCTCCGACGAACGAGGCGACGATGCTCTTCGAACTATGCATCTCGGTCGTAATCAGTATTGTCAGCATACATTCCCCAACGATTTACCCCACAGGAGTTCAGGCGAAAACCGCTCAGGGATCAAATTTTTTTCTCTTTGAGTATACAGCGTCGCTGACCCCGGAGGATTATCATTTGTTGCTCGACAGCATTCGGACGCAGTCCTCGGCGGATTATCTGACACTGCGGATGGCCTATACGAAAACCGGCGAGTATTTCCGTTATACTGCCCGGATCGACGATATGCATTCCCGTTTGAGCTCCGCGATATACAGAGACGACTTCGATGATGCGATTCTGATATCCGATTCAATTCTCGCATTCGCGTTCGTCGATATCACGGCCCATATGTACAATGCATATACGTACGACCGGCTCGGTGAACCGGATCGGTCTCAATATCATGAAGCTATGTATAACGGATTGCTGGAATCGATTCTCGCTACCGGAGACGGGAATTCCGCGGAAACAGCATACATTATAATATCCCGGCAGGAGGAACTGGCATTCCTCCGCTGGTATAACCTACACATAATCGAGCAATCTGAAGCCCGGATCGACGGATTCGTGTTCGATCGATTGAAGACGATGGATATGAAAGCGGACGAAGAATACGATATCTATTTCAACCGCACGCTCGTCTTAGAAACTACGGAGCGTTCATCCGGGAAATAAAACGGACCGATAACTGACCCGGCAGACGTACGTATACAGAAACGAACTCGTCAATATATCTCTTCTGTAGCTATTAAATGATTCAGAACCCCGGTATACAGGAGGAGTCGGCAGTATGTTTAAAAAGGTGAACTGGCTTCAGCATAGCGTCGAGTTGATCGTGGTGTTCATCGGCGTGACATCAGCGTTTATGCTGCATGCATGGCGGGAGAGCAGGTTGGAATCGCAGCTTGAACGGAAATTTCTGGAGAGCTTATATGAAGACGTTCTCTACGACTCGTCCTCGCTTGCCTCGGTCATCGAGACGAATGAATATTTTCTGTAAATATCCCGTTCCGGACCGGATCTGATCAGGAAAGGGGCCCTTACATCAGAGCAGGCCGTGGAGATACTGGGCTCGATGATGTCGATGAGTCAGTTCTCGCCGCAGCCGATTACGGACGAATCCATCATCAACAGCGGAAATCTGGGCATTATTTCCGACTACGATCTTATGGAATGGATTGTTCTCTACTACAGGAGCATCGAGGAGGGAAAGCTCAGGGAAAAGCTGTACAGCGATTATATTCTGGACTATGCAACTCCATTCATTTTCGAGCACATGGATCTGTCGGAGGGGAGACTTGTGTCGACTGCTGTCGTCGGAAGCACCTTGCTCAGAAATCTGATCGTCGGGTATAACACGCTGCTCGCGCAATGCGTTGACGGATACAGAGAACTGCAGGATCATAACGAAGGATTGCGGAAAGCTCTCGGCGCGGAATCGAGACGGTAAGCGGTGTACGGAGAGCATCGGGATATCCGCCCACCTCTCTCCTGTATGTCTTCCTCCGCTGGATAGAAATACCGCCGCTACGACACCCAGCATCATGCCTAGCCACTTCAACAGCATTTTTATGATCGTTTAGTATGAAGATGAGAATGAAATAATTCGGTCGGTTATGAGTTTTGCAGGAGTTTTGCCGCCCGGGATTTTTCAAGCACCCGGACACATATACGCAAACAGGAGCGGATAAGTATCAGGCGATTTCAATTGATTTTTATCGAAAACAGGTATCTATCAGCGATTTTCATGACAGGGCAGGCGGTATTCGTGATGTACCGACTTGACATTCATGTACAATCTCGCTAATATCCTGCGAGGTTACCTGCCGGTGAATTAATCGTCGCTGGAGATGTCAGGCTTCTACCCGCTCAGTATGACAAGTATGTCACTCCGAGCGGAGTCGAGGAGTGACTTTTTCAGTAAAAACTGATTGAAACCGGGAAATGCTGCCGAAATCGTTCAACCGATTTCATTCGAATGTAAACTACCCGCTATACGAAGGGGGATACACCGTTCGGATGTTGTTTCATATACCCACCTGAACGTGAATCGGCATGCGAGGCATTATCGTGAGGAGGAACGGGTATGAATCGCAAAGGAGTTCTTATATGGTCGGCCGCGGCGGCGCTCGGACTCGTCTGTGCAGCCATGCTCCGGGCGGGAATCGGACCGGCAGCGATACCATTGCAGGATTCAGCCGTGGACCGAATCGTACGGCTGTGGCTGAATACGAAACCGGTGATCACGAGCGATGCGCGCTCTGAGTATACCGACGATGAATATATGAAACGGGGCTTTGCCCTCTGGGATGCGTGGGCTAAAGTGCGATCGGAGTACGGACTAGCGGATAAGGAGAATGTGATACACGATATCGTTGCCTTGATAGAGGATCTGTACGGTCGCGAATACAGCTCGCCTCAGCGGCGGGAGATGCTCAGAACCGACGCGAAGGCGAATTTCGAAATCTATATCGAAGAGATCGAAAGAAAGATCGCCACCCTAAAATGAGTCCGGCATGTAACCCCCTCCGGTTAGTCTCTTCTCGTCTCATATTGACAACCACCTATCGGATATTCATATTCATTTCCACGCTCTCCCCGGCATTTCTGTCCGCACAGGTCATGCCGTTCGAACATTACTCCGTACGGGACGGCCTTCCCAGCAATTGGATCTCCGCCATCTACCAGGATTCATTCGGATATATATGGCTGGGAAGCGATGAAGGCATTACCAAATACGATGGAGTTTCCTTTACAAACTACGGTTATTCGGAAGGGCTTCCCGTCAACCATGTCTGGTCGGTGACCGGTAGTAAAAAATACCCCGGCACTCTCTGGGTGGGTACGCATGGCGGCGGTTTGTGCAGATTCTCGGACAACGCGTTTGTTCCGGTTACATTGGACGAAAGCTTCTCATCGAACGTCGTCCTGGAAGCCGTCGAAGACGATCTCGGCAGGGTATGGTGCGCAACGAACGACGGTTTATTCCTGGTCGTCGATGATACCGTCGTCGTACTGGATGATTTCGAACGGACTCCCGTTCCGTTTATATATCTCGATGAACAGCGATACATCTGGGTGGGGATCGGGAACAGGCTGTTCAAGATCCATTCGCATACAGGGGAATTTACGATATTCGATCCCGGACTTGCCCCGGACGATTACCTCTCCTGTATCGATAAGGATGAAGAAGGTAATATCTGGCTCGGAACTGCGTCCGGTATGCTTTTATATGTTGATGAATATTTGCCGGATGAATTCACCGTCGTAGCTTCCGTTTCAATCGGCGGCTATCTGAACCGGGTCGTGTCTGACGGCCGGGGAAGCGTCTGGATCGCTCATAATTTCAATGGAGTATATGTCGCGTCCATACACGGCGACCGGATCGACGTGATTCATTATTCAACGGAGAACGGATTAATCGATAACAGGGTGTCTGACTGCTTCATCGACAGGGAGGACAACCTCTGGCTTGGAAATTATACGAGAGGACTTTCCAAGCTGTCGCATAAAAATATTTCTTTCTTTCCGATCAAACATCCTTACCTGGCGGCGACGCCGGGTAACGGAAGACTCTATCTTGTCGCTGAGGGGGGCGTCTACGAAATTCTTGAGACCTCCCCCGGCGCCTGGACGAATATCTTTCATCCTCTGGAAGGGGAACCGTATTCGATTACAGTCGATAAAGAAGGAAATCTGGTGCTTCTTTTTATCGATGTTATACGCTACTATAGAATAATTCCGGACGATACCGGCTCGCGGATGGAACTCATGAAGGAATATCGGGGAGGAGTGGATTTTCCGCCCGGGAAGTCGAGTTCCATTCGAATCGACAACAAGAATACGCTCTGGTGTTTCATGGAGGATACCGTTATTGCATTCGACCGGGAGGCCGGAAGCCGTCATATGATATACACGACGGGCGACGGCATGCCCGGCTCGGACGTACGGGTGCTGCTACACGATCGGGGCGGGGACTTCTGGTTCGGGGATTTTGTGGGCGGTATTTCGAAATTCAGTAAGCACGAAAACGGAATGCAATTCCGGAGAAAATACACCGTACGCGACGGACTTCCCGATAACGGTATTCGCGCAATATTCCAGAAGAGCGACGGTGATATATGGATCGGGACGAGATTCGGCGGTGCAGCCGTTATCAGGGAAGACTCGGTCGTCCGGACATACTCCGTTCTCGACGGTCTGCTGAGCAACGGCGTCTGGGGATTTGCAGAAGACAGCAATGGTCGTTTGTGGATTGCGACATCGCTCGGTATAAATGTGCTCGAGCCGGGAGGCGAAAAACTCGATGCTATTCACCGGCTCAAAGGTTATTATACGGGTTCGATCGGAATTACCGATAACGGCGATATCTGGGCAGTCGGGCGCAATGAAATAATTTTCTATAAACACCCTCGTGATCGGAGGACGGAATATCCGCCCGCTGTGGAGATCACGGGCCTGCGCGTAAACGGGAAGGAGGTCGATCCCGTTCGGTCGCACCGATTTTCGCACGATGAGAATTTTATCGTGATCCATTTCAGCGGTATCAGCTACCGGGATGAAAAAAATGTACGCTACCGGTATAGACTCATAGGACTCGATACAACGTGGAGCGAACCCATCGCCGGAAGATTTGTGACATACGGATCGCTCCACCCCGCCGGGTACGTTTTCGAGGTCGTTGCAGTTACATCGGATTCGACTATGAGCCTCGTCCCGGCGACCTTAGCATTCACAGTCTTTCCTCCACTCTGGAAACGATGGTGGTTCATTATCCTCAGTCTTGTCTGTCTTGTCGCACTTCTTGCGGGTCTTGAACAGCTCAGGGTGAGGAGGCTGCTGAAGATCGAACGGCTGCGGTCGACCATCGCGACTGACCTGCACGACGATATCGGCGCCGGGCTGACGCATATCGGCCTGCTCTCCGAGGTAATGATCAGGAAATACAGAACCGGGGAGGAACGGAGAACGGGATCTTCTACAGCGGCGCCGGATGCGCCGGATCAATCGGAATACATGCGATCCGTCGACCGGATCGGCGAGATCTCTCGCGAGCTTTCCGGTGCGATGGGCGACGTGGTCTGGTCAATCAATCCGAATTACGATTCGCTCGAGGCCCTGCTCAAGCGAAGCTCGAGGTTCGCCCAGGAGATGTGCAAAACCCGGGACATCAGGCTCGAATTTACCCATCCCGATAATCCGAATAGAATCAGGATAAATCCGGAAATACGGAGAAACCTGCTGCTGATACTGAAAGAAGCCGTGACAAATGCGGTAAAGTACTCAGGTAGCGCGTCGATCGAAGTCTCTATCCGGTATACGGATCCGTTGCTGTCGATATCGGTAAAGGATTACGGAGTCGGGTTCGATGTCGGCGCCAGGGAGACGGGAAACGGTCTCGGCAACATCCGGAACCGGACCGAGAAGATACGTGGGACGTGCACGATCCAATCGGTCGTAAATCGGGGAACGACCGTCGAGGTTACCGTCCCTCTTTCAGGATAAGAACCTCGGGGGCAACCGGAATATTTCATGAACCAGGAGGCGCAGAATCAAGAACACCGAAAGCATATTCGTCGCCCTCGTCGACGACGATAGTAAGACGCGCGAGGGACTCGCATGGCTGCTCGATTCGTCGGAGGGAATCACGTGTGTTGGGACTTTCCCGAATTGCGCTGCCGCGCTCAAAGGAATTTCCGACGCTGCGCCGGATGTCGTTCTCATGGATATCGGTATGCCCGAAATGAACGGCATCGAATGCGTCGAGATGCTCAGCGCCGAATATCCTGAGCTGAAGATCCTCATGCTGACGAACTTCGGCGACGATGTACGGATCTTCGAATCGCTCCGCGCGGGCGCTGTGGGCTATTTGTTGAAGAATTCGGGGATAGAGAAGATCACTTCCGCGGTCAGGGAGGCATTCTACGGGGGTTCGCCCATGTCGGGCGAGGTCGCCGCGAAGGTATTGGAATATTTCAGAAAGCAGAAGAAAAATGCGATGCTTCGCGCCGAGTTGTCGACAAGAGAAATAGACGTCTTGACCGCTCTTACCGAAGGATTGAGCGACAAGGCGATTTCGGAAAAACTTTTTATCAGCCTGCCTACCGTCAGATTCCATCTTAAAAATATCTACGCCAAGCTTCACGTGAATTCCCGCTCCGAAGCGGTCATAAAAACGCTGAGGGATAAAATCATATAAACATAGTGTTATAGTCCGAACTGGTTCACGCAAAGGCGCAAAGACGCAAAGGTTTTTCTGATGTAGGGAACACAGATGACACAGATCGGACTGATTTACACTGATTCTGATCACCGACCTCCGACATCTGACTTCTGTCTCCTGTCTCCCGTCTCCTGTCTCCTGACTCCTGTCTTCAGTCTTCCGTCTCCTCACAAAAAAAAGTGGGTACCATCTGTGGTTTCCTCTGCGTCTACAGATTTAATTTGAATACAGCGCCTTCCGTTAATTCTTGGGCAATTTAAAAAAGATGGACCCCACTATTTCTCCCCTCAGGTACTACCAGTGCACTATTGACTTCTGACCTCCGACCTCTGACTTCAGTCTTCCGTCTTCTGTCTTCTAATCCCTGACACCTGCCCTCCGCCCCCAAAAATCCATCATTCCCGATAGGTTCGCTCGAACATATTATTTTGTACTATATCGTACTTTTGAACAACGATTCTTGGAATATTGCATGAAACTGTCGACCGATAACAAAATTCATATAGCGATCATAGACGACGACAACGCTGTTCTGCATAATGTTTCCGCCCTTCTCAAAGATTTCGACCAGGTTGCAGATATAGACACGCACTCGAACATCGAAGAGGCCGTAGTACGGTTTTCCGTAGATCCGCCGCAGATCCTTCTCCTCGACCTTCATTTGACGGATTCATACGGTCTCGACCGCATCCATCATCTGCTTGCGGCAGCCCCTGCCATGAAAATAATTATCTATTCAAATTATTACTCTCCCGAAAAAGCATTGGAAGCGAAACGGGCCGGGGCGAAAGGGTACGTTGTAAAGAATGTGCAGATCGATCTTCTCTACCGCGCGATCCTTGAGGTAAATTGCGATCGGGAGGTCTGGCCTGAAGAATTACCGAACGGTATACAATCAGCGCCGGTGAAAAAATACACCGGACTGCTAAAAATATTAAAATATTTCACTGTCCGGTGAGCGACCTATCAATTGTAATAATCCGTTTGGCCGGAAGCCCCGAAATCCATCAATTGTGATAGTAGATAAAGGCTTTGGAAGAGATTAATTTTGTATTCGGTTCTTGAAGAGTGCGACCCACATCTCACAGCTCAAAAGGGAGGCTCCGGTGATTGGAGAAGTATACCGGAACGTGTTGTATGCGACACTCAATAAGCCGGTCGATCGGCCGGCCCTCTGAAAACAGCGGATATTAACAAACGTCACCGGTTCAAATTTCTCAACCTGTTCTTACCATCGATTCCGGGCGTCAACTTTTCCGGTCCGATCGCGAAACGGTTTGCCGGAGAATGGAACGCGACTCATAGAGCGCAATCCGGATTTCCGGTGATGAAGCATAGTTGAATCACCATAAAGGTAAGTCGAAGAATTCCATCGGTTGTATCCGCAATTATTCATCATCTATCAAGGAGATTGTCATGAAAAGATTTGTAGTCTTGCTGTTTGCGGCAGCAGTATTTTGCGCGGTACCCGGTCTGTCGTTCGCCCAACCATTCGACTTTGGAGCCAAGATCGGACTGAACTTCTCGAATTTCGGCGGCGAGGATGCGGGCCTCGCCCCCTGGAATACCCGCATGGGTCTCGCGATCGGGGGTTTTCTTGCGTACCCCATAACGAAGAATATTTATATACAGCCCGAATTGCTATACACCATGAAGGGAGCGAAAATAGACGATACATTCGATGGGACATCGTATGTAGTCACTTATAAACTGAGTTATCTCGAAATTCCCGTTCTTGCTAAACTGGCCGTTCCGCTGAATAATACAAACATCAAACCTGTTATATACGCAGGTCCGTCACTATCGTTAAAGCTCAACAGCTCCTGGCACTGGTTGGTGAAAGGAACCTCGCAGGAATACGAAGAAGATGATGAGTTTGCCAAGAGTACGGATTTCGGCTTCATAATCGGTGCAGGCGCCGGCATCCCGCTGGGCAGCAGAACCGTAGGATTGGAATTCCGGTACGATTTCGGATTGGCGTCGTTTGAAGACGATTACAGCATTAAAAACAACGTCTTCATGGTGATGGTATCCGTGCAGATATAGGTCTATGATCCGGCAGTGTCCGGATGATTCGTGAGGAGCTTGCGTGTAGAAGCCAATGTCGAAAATTCGGAGACTCCCTCATTCTGCTCCGGGGTATGCCGGATGACAGGGAATCGTCGCAGTACACATTAAAGAAAGGAGCCATACAATGTTGAATGTCGAATCAGGATCGAATCGGGATGGAATCTGTATACTTCCGCCATGCAGAGGATTATTATCCCGGCATACCTGTTGGAATAGTATGAAACTATTGTTCTGCATCCTTTTCTACAGCGGTATATCCGAATCGCAGGATTGGGTCCTCTATAACACGTCGAATTCAGCCATTCCTTCGGAGAATATCGCATCGGTCGCAGTGGATGAGAATGGAATTGTGTGGGTCGGCTTGTGGTCAGGTGTTTTCGATCCGGTGAGCGGTGTTGCCAGGTTTGACGGTACCAATTGGGAGGTCTATAACGAGTCGGATTCGGACGTGCTGGATAGAACCGTGTTCTGCCTCGCTTTCGATTCACACGGAACACTATGGGCGGGCACGGATAACGGTTTGGGAAAATTCGACGGATCGGAATGGGTCGCCTATACGAGATTTAATTCAGACATTCCGGGTTTTGGAGTTCGAGCTCTTGCAATCGATCAAAACGATAACGTATGGGTAGGGGGATCCGGAGCAGGTCTCGGCATGTTCAACGGGACGGACTGGGTAGTCTACACTCCTTCGAACTCCGGTCTCCCGGATGTATACATAGGGGCAATCACGATCGATTCGAACGGAGACATATGGATCGGTACGGTTGATGAAGGATTGGTTAAATTCGACGGAACGAACTGGGTAGTTTATAATACCTCAAACTCGGGAATACCGAGCAATAATATATACACGATAGCGATCGACGGGCAGGGGAATAAATGGATTGGTACTTTCGGGGGCGGTCTGTCGAGATTCAACGGCACGAACTGGGTGAATTACTTCACGACGAATTCCGATCTGCCGAGCAATTACGTCAAGACGATCGTTATCGACCAAAACAATACGTTCTGGATCGGCGCCTATCTCGGCCACTCGGGAGGTTTTGCGAAACTGAACAGCTCGGGATGGCAAGTATTTACACCGTCGAATTCGGGTTTGCCCGATCACCGTGTTACCTCGATCGCAATAGATAATAACGGCAATAAGTGGATCGGTATGGAAGACGATGTTTTCGCAACGGGAGATTATGCAGGCCTTGCTGTATACAATGAGGACGGTGTAGTCGTAACCGTCTCGGATAGAGATGCCGGCAGTATACCCCGGACGTTCAGCCTGCATCAGAACTATCCGAATCCATTCAACCCCTCGACGCATATATCGTTTTCACTGAACGAGGCATCGAGAGTAATCGTCAGGGTATATAATATGCTCGGTCAGGAAGTTGGGCTGCTTACGGATGCGTATTATTCCGCTGGAGACCATAGTATAAATTTCAACGCCGCCGCATTTGCCGGAGGGATGTATCTCTATGAGTTGACGGCTGAAGGAGATGACGGCACGATCCATAATGCGGTCAAGAAAATGCTGATGATAAAATAATAGTGATCTACCCTGCGAAGGGTAAAACATACTCCTCTGTTATAGGTGATCAGCCGGAAAGCATAATTGCACGTCTGATAGAACGTTGGATATATCCGGTCCCTTTCCCGAATCCGGCTTGACGATCCCGGGGGAGGGGGAAGGGACCTGCGGTACACTCCTCCCTGCACGCTTCCATTCCGGAAGGATAACAACAAGACACGCTGCTCCATCCTTATAGGAAGGTAAAACTATAATGACCCGTACTATAGGTATTACTCTGGTCTATCTCCTTCTGGCTGCGGGCTCAATCTGTCCGTCCACAGGTTATGCTCAACTTCCCCAGGGATTCAGGATCGAATTTGTTTCCGGAGACGCCGGACCGGCGCTGGAACAAACACACGTCATCATCCCGGCAAACGGAAACGGGATCTATGAACGGTCGATAGAGTTCGAAGTTGTGGAATCATCCGGATTTTCCTTGACCACGGAACAGCTCGGGATTATCTGGCAGTCGATTCAGGACAACGGTTTCTTCGGAATGTCCGAATCGTACATTGACAGTTCCGCACCCGACCGCAATTACGCGGCATTGTATGTCGAAACCACCGGCGAATCGCACTCGGTATATATCAGAAATATGCCATTGGAAGCGTTCGATGCGATTGCCGGGACCATAAATGCCCAACTTCCGGAAGATGCACGAATTGCCTATGATATGTCTCCGTTTCCGGAAGTCGTTTACAGAGACCTCTGCGGATTTCTTGTCCCCGACGGAATT
>CAZBUK010000042.1:5516-30582 GCA_964495085.1 uncultured Ignavibacteriales bacterium | reverse complement strand
AAACCTCGGTGCAGCTTGCGTCTATGGCCTCGAGCTCGATGGAAGAGATGCGCGGTCCGGGAGGCGACTCCATGCAGCCCGTAAGCGTCAACACACCGAGAAACGGTAATATTTGGTAAATAACAAAGAAGACAATCGTAATATATTTGATTCGCATATTAAAGAATTCTCCTCAACAGAGGCCTTGCACGTATGTCCCGCCGTACAATGGCCGTATATATATAATAAGATGCAGGTATAGCAATGTAAGGAAATGAGGTGAATAATCGAATAAGATATGCTGTCTCTCCCCTGCCGTTTCATACTATCTACCTCCGCTGCATATAAGCAGGATGGAATGCGCACACGAGAAAGGACTGAATCCAGGATGTGCAGTATACCTATACCGCAAATAGCGTGCCGCGGGAATAATCCAATAATTGGTTCTCGTTTTGAATGTGCGTGTAAAAAATAGGAATATGGGGGGTGAGTTTGTAGAACATACAACCCTGCTTCGGCGAGAGCCGCTGCTAAAGGTCTTATCAATACCCTGAAGCGATAGGCGGGAAGTACTTCTCAAGAGCTTTGGTTTTACTTTGGGCCAAGGGTAGCAAATAAATTAAATGCGATCGCAACAATCCGAACATTCATCATCGCCTACTTCATCGAAATAGATCCGGAATTCGGGAAGAAGAAAACCGGAGAAGAATGATCTATTACCTCTCGAATGGGGTAATCATAAACCGGAAATCATAATCGCCGTACGGCAGACGGTATTCGCGCAACGGCCACGCGCCCCAACTCTCGATTCCGCCGACACCCATCTGCGCATAGTCGATATTCAGCACCGTGAAGGGTCTCGGACGGAGCGACGCTGCATGCCGCCGTTCCTTTTCCACACCCCCGTCGAGATCTTCGTCGAGATAATTACGCGCGGAGAAGTTCAGAGGAATCTCCGAATCCAGGCGGACTCCGATCCCATCCGAGAGTACCGTGTACCACCGGACATCGGATTTATTTCCGGTTTCCTGCGGACGGGTGTATGGGAAATATTGTTCGGCGACCGATTGCCGGTAGATGCCGATATGAGCGCTGTAGAATCGGTCGGCATAATTTTCATGCGGACCCCGGCCGTAGTATTCGACAGCATCGAATGACTGGGGAAGAACCATTTGCATCCCGAATTTCGGCAGATACGAGCGAGCATCCCTTCTCCGGTCGGCCTCATCCGCCGATGGAACTGGATGAAGGGCTTTCATATCCTGCTGCACGTATAATTCGCCCCTCTCTCCGAACCGGTAGGTAATCGTTAATCGTGCGCCTGCAGCACCGAGATCGTAAGCCGCTTCAACTGAATGAGATGATCCCGATGAGTCTACAGAGAAGGAGAGCAGTTCCTGATTATTCCCGGCAGTTTTCCATACACTTAACCGCCGTTGAAGATCTGCGCCGTAATCGTTGTCGACGGGCGGACGCCAGAAATTCGGCCGGAGCATATACCCCTCCTCCAGCAATTCGACATCCTTCCACGCATAACTCGCCAGAAAACCCGTCACTTTGTCAAATTCCCATCGGGTATACTCCGATGCGATGACGAAACGATCTGCCGTCTCATAAACCGTTAATCCCTCCTCTTCTGCCAATGCAGGGCGCGAGGGCAATCCGCTTCTCATCAACAACTGCTCATGCGCAATTTCATAATTCCGCGGCAGGAGCGGTTCCGCTTCTTTCAAGAGATACCGGAGGTCGAGATATAGTTCCGATCCGGGCCGCCCCGTCTCGAGGGGCAGCCGGTATACCTTCGATTCCCTCGGAGGAATATCCAGCCTTTCCACCTCCCCCGTTTGTACCGTATGGCCGTCCGCAAGCAGCGACCATTCCATCCGAACGTTTGAGAGATCGGTAAAAAAGTATTTATTCGCGATCTCTATCGATCCGTTCGCGGCGTTCGAAAGAACGGTCCCGATATTCTGATACACTTTTTTAACTTCATATGCGTGGGGGTTGTAACTACGGTCCGCATGCAGAATACCGTTGTTCAGGAAGTTCATGTCGTGCGGTAAATAATCGGGCCCCCAATCTCCTCCGTACGCAAGAATCGTATCGCCGTCCGTTATTTTATAAAGTGACTGGTCGACATAGTCCCAGATGTACCCCCCCTGGAGCACGGGATATTTTTCGATAACATCCCAATAATCCTTGAAGTTACCGAGAGAATTTCCCATTGCATGCGCATACTCGGACATGATGAACGGACGAGGGCTGTCGGGGTTGTTTTCCGCGAATTCCGCCAGGCTGCCGGGCGACGGGTACTGCGGACAGAGGACGTCGGTGTTCCACTCGAAATTCAAATTCCAATCCACATGCGCTCGTTCGTACTGGACCGGGCGCGTGTCGCGGCTCTTCAACCACAGGTAACACTCGTACATGTTGTAACCGTTGCCGGCTTCGTTTCCAAGGCTCCAGGAGATCACGCTCGGATGGTTCTTATCGCGTTCGACCATCCGCTGCACGCGTGCGAGGTGCGCTTCTTTCCAGGAAGGCCGATTGCCGAGTGTAGATGCAAGATGATAGCCCATACCGTGCGATTCGATATTCGCCTCGTCGAGAACATATATCCCGTAACGGTCGCAGAGGTCGTACCAGTACGGATCGTTTGGATAATGCGCCGTGCGAACCGCATTGATATTGAGCTGTTTCATGAAACGAATATCCTCTTCCATTCTCCGCCGCGAAAGCACCTGTCCCGATACCGGATCCATCTCGTGCCGGTTCACTCCTTTGAAGAGAACCGGTTTCCCGTTGATCAGGAACTTACCGTCCACAATTTCCGCCTTTCTGAATCCAACGTTCAGGCGGATGATCTCCGCGACATCGGCGCCGTCCTTCAGGGTGAGCAGAAGGGTGTATAGATGGGGCGATTCGGCGGACCATTGGTGCGGCTGCTCGATAGGGATGATGAGCGGTTCATGTGCAAGCGATGACGCGGGATGGACGGACGCGTGTACCGAGGTCGATTCAATAAGAAGTTCAACGGTCAGCCGGTAACGGTCCAAGCTCTCCGTTCGTGAAAATGAGGGAGCTATGGTCAACGAGCCGTGCTCGTAATTTTCGTCAAGGTCCGGAATGACCCCGACATCCCCTATATGCACCGGTGTTCGGTTGTACATATACACGTCGCGCAGGACGCCGCTCATACGCCACATATCCTGGCACTCAAGGTATGATCCCGAACTCCACCGATATGTCTGAAACGCAATGATATTCTCCCCTTGGATAATATAATCGGTGATATTAAACTCCGAAGGAAGGTATGAATCCTCGCCGTACCCGACGAACCGCCCGTTCACCCAGACCCAGAGATTGGATTTCACCGCACCGAAATATATGAAGATATCATTGCCGATCCACGACCGGTCGACATTCACGGTTCGCCGGTACGAGCCGACCGGATTGTAGTCATGCGGAACGTGCGGCGGATCGGGTTTCATCAGATATTCGAATTCATACGTCGTATTGACATAGATCGGATACCCGTAGCCATGAAGCTCCCAGTGTGCGGGGACGGTGAAATCGGTCCACGACCTGTCGTCGTAATCTATCAGGTAGAAATCCTCCGGAGCTCCGGCCGGATTTTCCGCCCACGAGAACTTCCAGGATCCGTTCAGGTCCAGATAATTTCCCGTCCGCGGCGTATCGCCTTTCAGCGCCTCATCGCGGTTTGTATAAACATAATAGGATGCCCGCATCGGCTCCCGGTTGATCTCGGTAATCGATTCCGTTTGCCATGCCGTGGCCGCTGTCCGTATATCCGCCTGCTCTCCCGGATAGGGAGTCGTCTGTAGCGGAAGAAGTATACAAAGCGCCAATCCAAATAAAAGAAATGTTCTTTCGGGTAAATTCATTTTATATGATATCTGGAATTATTTCCGGTTTAACAAATATAGATCAAACTGGATACGGAATTCAGGAGGAACTATAGATGGAGATCGTTGAAATAAGCGGAGCCCCTCTCGGGCTCTGTATTACCAACCGGACCCGGTCGGTGGTCACGGACGGAAAGCGTATAAGCCTGGTATACCCGATGGTTGTACCTGAAAAAATGTTTTCCCATCCGCCGTCTATGAACGCTTCCACGGAGAACGACTCGACCCGTTGGCCGAAGGGGATGTATTCCTGCAGCTTCATACAATCGAATGTCGATTCATCGGCAAGCTCGAGGGTGAGGGAAGCTTCCGTCACCGAATCTTCGGTCGCCCAATAGGTATTCCAATCGCCGTCCGTCGTATTGTGCGCGGAGAACATCGCATGCGCATGTCTGACGTTTGAACCGGTTGCGGCGGCATTGAGCGCGTAATCCTTTTGGAAGAGCCGGTCTCTGAGACGCTTGAATTCCATGAGGGAGATGCTGTCGGGTTCGGCTACCAGTCCTCTCTTGTCGAGCGGGACATTCAACAGGAGTGCGGCATTTCTTCCGACCGACCGGAAATAAAGTTCGAGAAGTTCCTCGGGCGATTTTACGAGGGAATCTTCAGCTTCGTGATAGAACCAGCCCGGACGTATGGAGACGTCGGCCTCGGCGGGTATCCATTGCTTCCCGTCGCGATGCCCTTCGATTCCGTCGAGATACCGCGTGTTACCCGGCGCCGGTATTCCCCCATCGGGAGCGACGGGCGAATACATTGCCCAATTGGTTTCGCCGGCATATCCTTCCTCGTTCCCGACCCACCGGATATCCGGACCAACGTCGCTGAAGATAACCGCATTCGGCTGCAGGTCCCGAACCATCTCCCACGTATCGTCCCATTCGTAATAGCTGCTCCTATCGATGATTCTCGTTTCCCGGGCGCCTCCGTAATATCCGTCGCCGCCGTTGGCGCCGTCGAGCCACACATCCGAGATCTCGCCGTATTCCGTCAATAGTTCCGTCAGTTGATCGCGGTAGTAGCGGACGTACTCCGGCCGGCCGTAGGCGGGATGGTTGCGATCCCAAGGCGAGAGATATATCCCGAATTTGAGATTGTATCGCCTGCACGCCTCTGCAAATTCTCCGACTACGTCTCCTGCGCCGTTTTTCCACGGACTGTTCGCCACCGTATACTCCGTGAATTTCGAGGGCCAGAGGGCAAATCCGTCATGGTGTTTCGCCGTCAGAATCACCGCACGCATGCCTGCATCGCGAAAGAGACGTACAACCCTGTCGGCATCGAGATTGCCCGGGTTGAAGAGCGCCGGCGACTCGTCGCCGTAACCCCATTCCTTACCGGTAAACGTGTTGATCCCGAAATGGATAAATCCGTAATACTCCCATGTGTGCCACTCGAGTTGGCGGCCGGATGGAATGGGATGAACAGGCGGAGGATCCGGAGGCTGCGGCGAGCAGCCTGTCCATAATACGGTGAGCAATAAAATCAAGTAAACAATTGATTTCATGGTAATATCATTCTGTGTCTATGTATACTATACTTCGGATTGCTGCTATTCCTGTTCACGAGAATACTGTAATTGTCACTTAGTCTCGACAGGCGTCAATTTAACTCAAATTTGTGAATAAATCCTATTCAGCGAGGACGAACTAATACTCCAGAACGACGATGGTATCTATCGGATCGATTTTATCGGGCGGTATATCCACCGTCATGCCGGATGTATCCCTGGTAAAATCGAGTGATTCACCGCCGGAGAACAGATAGACATTCCTGACGAGCGTTCCGAAATCGGGTATGGAGAGACTGGTTTCTCCGCTCAGATTATGAATGAAGACCTTTCCATTTTTACGGGTCGAGACTCCCCAGGACTGCGGCGGTATAGGTCCGCCGCGGGTCCCGTAGATCGTCTCGCCGTTTTTCTCCATCCAGGCGCCAATGTCCTTCAGTATGGAGACGAACTCGGGTTGAATGCTCCCGCCGGGCATCGGACCGACATTGAGAAGGAAGTTGCCGCCGACTCCGGCAGCGGTGACGAGATAATGAATGAGCTCTCCCGGACCCTTAAAATTTTTATCGGCGAAATTGAAGCCCCAGGAATTATTTATCGTTTCGCAGGTCTCGAGAGGCAGACCGCTTACCTCAGTGTCGGTCCGGTAGCCGGTCCGGTTCTGTCCGGGCAGGTCTTTCTCGAACATCTGAAAATCCTCGCCGTCGTTCGGATTTGCGTGATGGTTGTTGCCGATGATGCTTTGCGGCTGCAGCGAATGAATGAGTTCGTACGTCCCGGTCAGATTCCAATCCGCTTCTCTTTTATCCCACATGCCGTCGAACCAGATGCCCGCAATATCACCGTAGTCGGTAAGGAGTTCGGTAAGCTGCGCGTTGATGAAATCCATATACGCAGGCCAGTCCCCTCCCTCCCGGCGTCCGGAAAATTGACCGGTCGATCCGCGCGGGTAATAGTCGTCGTGATACCAATCGAGATGTGAGTAGTAGAGAAATAATTTTATTCCCTGACGGCGGCATTCATCCGCGAGCATTTTCACGATATCCTTTCCATAGGGCGTACGTTCGACGATGTTCCAGTCGCTCTGCTTTGTGTCGAACATCGAAAACCCGTCGTGGTGGCGGGCGGTAAACGTAATGTATTTCATGCCAGCGGTTCTGGCGAGCGAGACCCATGCCTCCGGATCAAATCCGACGGGGTTAAAGAAAGGGGCAAGGTGTTCGTACGTCTGCTTATCGAGTTGCCTGTTATGCATCACCCATTCTCCGTCGCCGAGAACGCTATAGACACCCCAGTGAATGAACATCCCGAATTTCGAGTCACGAAACCATTCGCGGCTTTGCAGATTGCGGGGATCCGGAACGTATTCGGATTGGGCGACGACGGAAATTGAAGTCAGGATGGTTAGTATCAGGGAGAAAACTGGACTTCTCATCGAATTTTCCCGGGGAGTTCGGAGGATTGCACCGCGAGTTATACAGCGAGCTGCTGATTTAAAAACGTTCCGGAGAAAAAATGCTCACCGGAAATATTTCTGATGGGCAATATCGAAGATTTACGGAGCACCACGATATAATCGATGGTCACCGGAAAAATAATTCCTTAAACAGCGGCACGCCGCCGCCGGTAGTCGTAAAGGGGAACTTAACTACCGGCGACGGCGCGCCAATTACCTGTACAGCATTGAATATTACTTCAGGAGAATGACTTTCTTGGACTGGCTGAATGAGTCGGTCTCAAGACGGTAGAAGTATACGCCGCTCGGGATATGACCGCCTGCATCGTTGGTGCCGTTCCATGTAACGGTGTAGCTTCCCGGTGTCAATTCGTCGTTCAGCAGCACTTTGATCTGCTGTCCGAGGATGTTGTAGACAACGATCTTCACGACCGCAGACTGGGCGATTTTGAAGTCGATGTTCGTCATCGGGTTGAACGGATTCGGATACGCATCTGAAAGCGAGAATGTTTCGGGAATCAGGCCGGGATTATTATTCTTCACGCTCGTCAGAATCCACTGGGCTTTCTGATCGGGGAACCAGTTCAGGTCGCCCACTGCAAAGCCGTCCGTACCCGCATTAAGCAGCGCCGCATTGGTATATGCTAAATTTTCGGGCAGCGGCCATGCGGGCGGGAAATTCATCTCGTAGTACCACGGTTCGTCGAATGAGTCGTTGACGATCTTATTTATATAGGCGATCAACTCATCAATATGACCCAAAACACCCTGATCTGAAAATCCCGGATCCGCATCAATATTGTTTACATGTTTTACATTAGGAGAATAGAGGGGTTCAGCGGGATTCGTAACTGTGTCAAGCACGGATTGACTGTACGGACCTATCCAGGCGGGATTAGCGAGCTTTCGGGTCAATAAGAGCCGTGGACCGCTAAAGGTCGTTATGCTATCCGCCACGGTAACCGTATCGTTATAGTTGTCATAGTATTGCATCAATGCTTCCGGGAAATGATAGACATTGTTCTCTGCCTGATGCGTCCATTGTGCCGGATCAAATACGCGTCCTAGAGATTCATTGTTAAATGCCTCAGGACCAGCCGCCGGAGGGACGCCTCTCCATACGTCGCCGCCTTTCCTGATCTTATATATACCTGACGCCGAAGAATCGGGGTAAGGGAACAAGCTTCCCATCCACCGCGGATCACCTCCATACGCATGCGATGCGTAAAAGAGATTATTTCTGATGTATAGACCATCTGCTTGTCGTATGAGCAGCGGATTTACTACTCCGTAAACCACGGTATTATGCTCAAATACATTATGCCCGCCAAGTCCGCGAACATCGAAAATATACGCGTTGACGCCGAAGAAGGTGTTATTGATGAAAATCGTCGTGTCAGAATAATTCGGGGCGTGTTGGAGGAACGCCTGCCCGCCGAAAAACGACGATGAATGGATCAGGTTTCTGAAATGGGAATCCTGTACATTCACATTCGTAAACTGTGCTCCATCGACACGAATAGCAACCTCGGTAAAGCCATCAAAAACCACTCTTCTTACTTTGACGGATATATTGTCAGCTCCTATGTGCATACCCCGAGTCCAGCCGGGCGAATTTCCGTCGGAGCGTATCCAAAGTATATATAGATCGTTCAATTCAACACTTATCCCTTCTGCATTGAGTTGAAAGGCCCATTCTTCAGATGAGTCGTCGGCCCTGATTGCGGGAGCAATAACCGGCGGTCGTGCATTCTCATTACCCGTAGCCATAAACTTACAGGAGCTATTGATTTGAAATGCACGTTCGACAAAATAGACCGCCCCCCGATCCAATACGTACACACGAAACTCGGTGACGGCTGTATCGGCATTAATGATATCACTGATCTGCAGCGATTGGGCTGCCGGAATATAGACCGTATCAGTCGTCGACTGAGCCGATGCTTGCCCGATAAAAACTCCCATCATTAGAACCAATGCCAGCGCAGTAAAAATCGTACGCTTCTTCATAGGTTTGTTCCTTATAGAGTTAATGTATATGGATGTTAGTTAGGTGTTAAAGTAGAGTGAACCGGTATATTCCGTTTGTCTGTTTACGTTTCATGCCGGATGGTGGGCGCCACCGGGAGCCTCAAAAGCGGACACGAATCCCTACATCGGCGGTCATTCCATACCGCTGCTGCCACATAGGAAAGCCGTTTTTCTGATTGATGTCGGTATCGTTCTCTCCGGTAATGTTATTGAGCGCGAAATGGACCTGGATGTTATACCAGGGAAGCGTCTGCCTCACTAAGAGGTCCCATCGTCTATAGACAGTAGAATGAACTCTATTCTGAGCCCAGAAGTCCGGATTTTTAAAAATATTGTCCTTGTAAAGCATACTAAGCCGGGCAGAAAATTTCTTATAATCGTATCCGATAGCAAGATTAACGACGTCATTGGGTTGATTCAACATACGGGATACATACAAGGTGTCGATATACTCAACCACCTGCACCCATCTAACAGTATCAAGGTATGTATGCACAAACGTTCGCGGGTATTGTGCTTCCGAGAATATGTGGGTATAATTAAAATTGAGTACCAGACCCGACAGAACTCCCGGCAGGTACCAGAAATTAGTCTGCCATTCGGTTTCTATTCCCCATATATCGATCACATGAGGATTATTAATGTACGTCTGAAATCTGAATACCTGGCTTCTGCCTTCAAGTCGCTCATGCAATTCGGGAAACTCGCTAAACTCCGAGCGAAACGATCGCGACGGGAATATCAAATCCTTAATTTGTTTCTTGAAACCACCTATGGTAAATAATCCTAATTCGTTTGAAAAGAAGGCAAGCACCGCATCGAAATTCTCCGAGGTAGCCGGTTTTAATCGGTAGTTGTTATATAAAACAAAATTGGTTCCGATATGGAATCGCGGAATGATCGTATTATAGTCGGGATAATTTAAGGTGTTTGTATACGCAAAATGGAACTGGAACCAATGCAACGGTTTGAATTTAAAATGAAGGTTTGGCAGAAGATAACCATGCGATTGAGTTTCTTCCGCTTCAGTGAATACAATATTACCGCCGGGAAGCGCCTCCCCTCTGATCCCTGAATAGGTGGTGGTAATATTTTGAAAGCGTACGCCCGGCAAAATAGTGAACATCTGTCCGATATTTAACGTCACCATTGCATAAGCTGCGCTCCTCGTCTCGTTCCCCGAATAATCATACAGTGTCGAAGCCAAGTTCTGCGGCTTGTATCCGCTATGTTCTCCTCTAGCGGGATTTCTCTTGGCAATCTCTATTACTCTCAGCATCAGATCGATGTCAAGCGGAGGGCCGAGTGTATAGTCCCCATTCAGAAAAGTTCCATAACCGTAGTTGGGGTCGATAAAGTCTGTAAATGTTATACTGGTACCGAATTGAGGGAATTCCCGTAATATTGTCTGTGCAACTTCCCCACCGTCGTCATAAAATACAGAACCGCTTGCCTGGTTGTAATCATATGAACGATTCCGGTATTGAAGCGCTCCCCCGACCTTAACCACGCTTGAAAGAAGGTCCGAAATCCTTACATTGGTGTACAAATCGATAAAGTTATTGAATGTTCTGTCTTCCGACCTGTTTCCGATATTAGAGATGTCGAAGAAAACGGCGGTTTCAGGATCGCGGACAACGTTATTTGCCACCACAGTCGGATGGACATATCTAAGGGCGGATTGCTTCCCTGCAAATCCCGCTCCCCGCTGCCAGAAATTAAAATTTACATCCTCGGGGTTATGACTCAACGAGTAAGAATGAGAAAACCTGGCGTCAATGTGAAACCGACCCAGCGCTTGTTGAATGCTCAAAAGGTTGCTATAAACGTCTAAAGTATTATTCGCATTGTTTGCCGAATAAAACATTTCATTGTTACTGAGATGATACGATTCATTTCTGGAAATAGTTCTGGTATCGCTCCGGCTGAAGAAATTCATTAACCCTATGCTGCCGGTAGTATGAAGATAATCGGTCACAAATGTAGCGTTATACCGTTCGCGGTCCCTTACGACATCGGTGAGACGCATCGATCGGAAATCAGGATCGCCTTCGTCGGTGAGAAACAATCTGCCGTCAAAATGATAACTGGCGCCAAATTCCTGCGCGCTGAGATTTTTAGCCTCCGCAGACCCCTGCAGGAAAACGCCGAGACTATTATTCCGGAAACGCTGCTCATATGATGCTACGGCTTTATAGTCGTTATATGTGTCCTTTAAATTATTGTGAGAGCCCTGAGTAAGCACCTCAAATCTAGGCATCGAAAACTCGGATCTAGACGCCTTCCTCATAGTAAAATTCACAACGCCGCCGAACACGGTAGCGTCCATGTCCGAAGTAATCGCCTTAATTACTTCGATGCCGCCCAACATGTTTGAGGAGATCATACTCAGGTCGGTCGCCCTGTCGCCCGAGAGTGAAAGTTGATCATTAGCCCCGAATTGAGTTCTGTGGGCATTCGGATCAGTTGAAGTAATATTTGCAGGAAGCTCCACACCGTCGATAGTAACCCGGTTATACTGCGGTGAGAGACCGCGTATAACGACCTGCGAACCTTCGCCGCCCGTTCTTATGAGCGAGACACCGGGTAGCCTGCTTACCGATTCTGCCGCATTCGCATCAGGTAATTCCTGAATCCTCGCCGATGAGACAACGCTCTTAATCGACATCGCGGAAAGCTGTTCATTAATTGCGTGAAATTGACCCTCCGCTTGAGCTGTAATGGTTACCACGTCGCTCTCGATAGTCACAGGAATAAGTGCGAAATCCTTCGCCAACTCCGCCCCGCCCGTAACGATCACGTCCGTCTCTTCGAGTCTATACCCGATGTATGAAACGCGAAGCGTATATGTGCCTGCCGGAGCGTTACGAATAATGTATTCTCCTTCACGGTTGGCGGCGCTTCCCATGCCTGTGTTGAGAATTGTGACGTTTGCAAATGGGAGAGGCTCCTCGGTTATTGCATCTCTGATTACACCTTTGATGCTGCCGCTTTGTGCAGGCGAAAATATGAGTATGGAAAATTGAAGAAGTGGTACGAGGATGGCAATTTTGAATAGTGTACTTCTGTTCGCCATAACTTATTCCTCCGCAGTCAGAGACGATCCTGCTTTAGATAGATATTGACCTTGAACCGGAGTTCAGAGCTTTATATCACCTTAGTTTTTTCGAGATTAAAATAAACATTACCAAAATAAAAGTCAAGTAGCCTGGTATATAATGTTTTATGGCTGATATTGGGGAGTATCATGCCGAATATATTTTATGTATGAATAAACTGGATTTCAGTGGTTCAATCTTACCGTATCAAATCCATACAAATAGCTAAATTTTTACAACATTCCGGGAATTCTCTCCTGAGACATCGAATATTAATCTTCGGCGATAATCGGGGGTACTAAATTGAAAAAGGGGTCAGCGATTTCATCTCAAATTGCATCTACCTAATCTATCGACTCCCGTTCTACTTTTAACGTTATAGGTATTAAATCGTCTTCAGACGAGGATGAGCCGACCCACAATGTGTAATCTCCCGGTTCCGTCGTCTCACCCTTCCCTTCGACCCACCGTGAAAGAGTTTCCGGTGAAATTTCGAATCCCACTGTCGCTGTCTCTCCGGGCGCCAGGGTGGTCCTCCTGAACCCTCTCAACGTTCTGATCGCTTTGTCGTCGTCATGAGCGCGGATGTAAAGCTGTACTACCTCATCACCTTCCCGCTTTCCTTCGTTCTTAATATCAACCGAGAGTACTGTTGACTCACCGGCGCCGATCGTTTTTCGCCGGAGCGTCGGCTCGCCATAAGCGAACGTCGTGTAACTTAATCCGTAACCGAACGGATAGAGAGGCGTTCCCTCGAAGTACCGGTACGTTCTGTTGCTCATGGCATACGACCTGAAATCGGGGAGTTGATCGACCGAACGATAGAAGGTGACCGGAAGGCGGCCCGCCGGATTATAGTCTCCGAATATTACATCAGCGATCGCATCACCGCCCGATTGACCCGGATACCATGCCGCGATAATTGCGGGAATATGTTCATCCTCCCATCGCACCGACAAGGCGCTTCCGCTCAGCAATACCAATACGATCGGCTTCCCCACGGCGTGTATTTTTCTGATGAGTTGCGATTGCACGGCCGGGAGATCGAGCGTCGTTCGATCGCCGCCTCTGAATCCTTCCACCTCGACGTTCAGCGCCTCTCCTTCGAGCCGCGGAGATAACCCCATGACCATAACGACGGCATCGGCCTGCCTTGCCGCATCGATAGCCCGCCGCTCGTACGCGTCGTCCGGTACGTCCCAGATCAACTGCATGAAAGAATAACGCTGCGTTTTGAAAAACTCTACCCTGATCGGGTAGGTCTTACCCTTCTCGAGCGTGACGTATGCATAGCTTTTGACGGGATCGAACTCCCCGTCGAACCGAACCACAAGCGAATCCCCGAGATATATATTAAATCGATTGTACCCGTATCCGCCGAGCGTGTATGTGCCCGTAAATTCCGGAACGAGCACGCCGGTCCATCTGACGCTGAAACTATCGGGATCCATCTCCGTACCCGGAGCGTCTTCAAGCCAATAGAATTCGATGGTTGTATCGATTCGAATAAATCCGGGCTCGCCCGACATATCCGGAGTATGGAAATATTCACCCGTGAGGCCCTCCTGCTTCCTCTCATCGGACGTATAGAGGAACGACGGCCCGATAATTTCGAAGGACGGAACGTTTTCAACGAGTCGCGAGCCCCGTTCATACAGCACCCTTGTATCGGGAAGCTTGTTCCGTATCCCCTTGAGCGGAGTCACGGGATCGGACGGAAATCCGTGATAATTGCCGAGAAGCGACTCGAGGTTGTCCGCATTGGGTCCGATAACCGCCAATGTTTTCAGATCCTTCCGCAGCGGCAGCAATGGCCCTGGCCACGTATCATCCCTTGCGCTCTCATTCTTCAGGAGAACTATAGATTTTCTTGCAGCTTCAAGTGCGATCGAACGATGCTCCGGCGTATCTACGGCGTCCAGCCCCGAGAACGGAACGAGCTCGGGAGGATCGAACATCCCGAGTCTGAAACGTGCGGTGAATATTCTGTGTAGCGCTGTGTCGATATTGTCTTCCGAAATCAATCCCATGCCCGCGGCATTCGTGAGCGATGGAAACGCGTTCCCGCATTCGAGATCCGTCCCGGCAAGGAGCGCAATCGCCGACGCCTCCTCGGGAGACCCGGCAATTCTATGGTTATTATATATATCGGAGACTGCCCAGCAATCGGAAACCATAAGTCCCTCGAAGCCCCATTCGCCCCGCAATATGTCCCGGATTAAAAGCTCGCTTCCGCAGCATGCCTCGCCCCGGAATCTGTTATACGCACACATCACGGCGTACGCTCTCCCCTCCACGACGCACTTCTTAAAATGCGGCAGATAGGTCTCACGCAGATCGTATTCGCCGGCCACCGCATTGAACGAATGACGCTCCGGCTCCGGACCGCTGTGAACGGCGAGATGTTTCGGAGTTGCGATCGTTTTGAGATACCTTGCATCATCCCCCTGCAATCCTCTGATGAACTGAACGCCGATTTCACCGGTCAGGTACGGGTCTTCTCCGTATGTTTCCATTCCCCTTCCCCATCTTGGATCGCGGAAGATGTTGATATTCGGCGAGAAGAGGGTTATACCCTGATAGATGCCCCGCTGGTTCTTTCGTATCGCTTTGTTATACTTCGCCCTGGCCTCGTCCGATATAACGGTGGCGCTTCTGTAAATCAGATCGGCATCCCACGTTGCGGCAAGACCGATCGACTGCGGAAAGACCGTTGCCAATCCGTTTCGCGCCACGCCATGCAGCGCTTCGTTCCACCAGTTATATTCGGGTATTCCGAGACGCTCGATAGCCGGAGCGTTATGCACCATCTGCGACACCTTCTCTTCAAGCGTCATTCTCCCGACGAGGTCCGCTACCCTTTCTACGACCGGCATCGTATGGTCCAGGTATGGCGGGATCTCCTGTGCCTTGAGCGGGCGGTTCGCACTCTGCCCGGATACGTGAACTACTATATACATAGTGAGGAATAGCATGCCGGTACGTCTCATATCGAACTTCCCTTTATTGAAGGAGCGCCGGATTTTCATGATATAGTTTTAAGATGAGTTCGCCGAACATTGAGTTTGCCCAGGCAAACCAGGATCGTGTATAATCTCCGGGATTATCTTTATCGAACGATTCGTGCAGAAAACCCGTTCCCGCGTGCGTCGACTTCAGGATCCTGAGACATTCGGCTATCTCATCATCCGAATCGCTTGTCATTGCCTGCATGAGAATCCCGAGGTGCCATATTTTATCGGCAAGGGTATGCGGACTACCGATGCCCTTCGCCGCCTTCCCCGAAAAGTAATAGGGATTGCTCTCGCTCAGAATAAAATTTCTCGTATTCCGGTAGAGCGGGTCGTCCGCCGGGCAGCATCCGAGATATGGCAGCGAAAGCAGGCTGGGTATGTTTGCATCGTCCATGTACAGCTTATTTCCGAAACCATCCAACTCATATGCATACATTTCTCCGAAGTGGAGATGGTCACCACAGGCATACTCCCGTATAGCCGTTTCAATTTCCAGCGCCATCACCAGACATTCCGCCGCGAAGTCATCCCGGCCATTGATCCGGTAATAAAGTTCGGATAATTGCCGGAGAGACACGACCGCAAAATAATTGGAGGGAACGAGGAAAGGATACACCGTCGCATCGTCGGAAGGTCTGAAAATCGAGGCAATCAGGCCGACGGGACGTACGGGATTTCCATAGCCGTTGCCGGGAACCGTATCCGTACTCCACGAGGTTGTTCGGTTGAACGTATACGGACCGCGATCGTTTTTTCTCTGTTGTTCTCTGAACGTTTGCAATACCAGACGCATCGCCCGCTGCCAGTTGTCGCCGAAACAGGACGTATCCCCCGTGGCATTCCAATAACCGTATGCCAGCCGGATCGGATAACAGAGCGAATCGATCTCCCATTTCCTTTCGTAGATGCCGGGCTTCATATCGGTATGATCTGCCGCCCAGGGTCCTGGCCCGGTGGAAGCGCTGAACGCGTTGGCATAGGGATCGAGCAGAATACATTTGGTTTGACGGTTGATCAGTCCCCGGAAGAGTTCTTTCAGCGACGCATCTTCGCCGACGAGGGCGAGATAGTGCCAAACCTGCGCCGTGGAATCCCTGAGCCACATCGCATCGATATCGCCCGTAATGATGAAGGTGTCGGGAATGTCGTTATCCACGGTATGATTGACGGTGGTATCGAGCGTATTGGGGAAGCAATTCCCGAACAGACGGGCTAGTTCTTTATCCCGGATGCTCTCGGTTACAGAGGCGATTGTTTTCTCCACTGCGGCGCTCACAAAACGACGTTCACGAGGATCCGGCCGTTGCGTCATGTTCATCACTGATCTTCTTTTCGTATCTCTTGCACCAGTCCGTCATGGCGTATACTGATTATCACGGAATCGTCATCGGCCCGCAGGGATGCTTCGAACATGTTCGTCGTCCATTCTATCCGGGGAGGCGTGCCGAATCCTGCAACGGGGCGCATTTCGAATCCCAGATCAGACAGTTCGCCGGTGAATGTACCGTGCTTCGCAAAATGGTTTCGCTGGCCGTAATATATCTGCCGCAATAGCCACTTTGCTGCTTCCTCTTTTCTTAGGGAGAAACTCACTTCGCGACCGCCGACGATTTCGGTCGTAAATTGCACAAACCCCCACATCTCGGGGTAATGCATATTGACTACTCCCTGGGGAGACCACACCCAATTATCCTCCGGATACGGCCGGTTGGTTTCCGGATTAATTACTTTGCGATATTCGCCGTCAACTACTTCCGTTCTCCATTGAACCCGCGAAAAGTTAATCCTCCACTGCTCTCCGTCCCGGGGCGGAAGATTCACGTTTGCGATCTCCCTGAAGGCAGACCATGGGAACGCAATTTCGACTGTCCATGAACTGTCCACGTCTCCCGGTTGATTCAGCGTTCCGTATATGGCTACTCCGGTCTTGATCCCTTTTATATCCCAATCATGCAGAGCGGCTTTATCGATATCCCGGTACGGTTGGATCAGCAGTAAATCCCAGATCGTATTGAAGGCGTTTATTTCGAGCTCCACATACTTATGCGTGTTGCCGTCAGGATCTATAAAAACTTCGAAATCGTTATCGTAGAAAATGATATCGTCGCGTTCCGTCAATGTTGCCCAGATGTCGGGCTCCTTCAGCTCGGCGGCGATATAAAAATATTCGTTATCCCACAGCATCTTGGCGCGGGTGCGAAATCGGGGAAGCGGTCTTACGGGTCCCTCGATGTCGACGAAATATTCCGTCCATGCCGCACGCCGCCATGCGGATTCGTTTAGTTTTCCGTCGACGGTGATGGGTTCGTCGGTGAAATAGCAGACGTACTGTTTCGGATCGAACGATATTGCCGGTACCGGCAGCGGCTGTGTGTGAAGAAGCGGGTTCATAAGCAGGATCGGAAGCATGAGTCTCTTCATATCAGATTCCCAGTATATCAGAGTTTGGCGGCATCGATCAATTCTTCGACCGTCGCCGTGGCGAGTCCGACCACCGTATCGGCGGCTCCGTAATAGACAAGCGCCTTGCTTTCGGGAAGGGCGAATCCCTCTTCGTCGTACGTTTCAACTATCATGCCGCTGGGAAACACCACATTCGGTACCTGTCCGGTTAATTCGTACAGCTCCCTCGGCTCGAGTATATTGTATTTTCCCCTGGAAAGCACGATCGAGGGATCGTTGAGGTCATGCAGGGAAACGCCTGCCTGGTATATACTCGAACTCGCAAAATGTGAAGCGACGCCATGGTATACGTGCAGCCATCCGGATTTTGTTTTCACAGGCGGAGGTCCTGAACCGATATGCTCATCCCAGTAATGGAATCTTCCCGTCATGACGGGTTTGACGGCTCTCCATGTCAGGAGGTCGTCCGACTCCGAGAGCACGATTGTATTCCCGGAGACCGGTCCGTCGATCAATTGCACCTTATTCGGCCGGTCGAACCGCATGTATTTGCCGTTAATCTTTTCGGGGAATAGAACGCCGTTCCGGTTATCGTCATCAGAGATCAATCCGAGAAACCGGTAGTCGCGGAAATCCGTTGTACCGATCAATCCGAGCCGGCATCCGGTATCCATATCCATCGCCGCCACGATATAGTATCGATCGTCGAGCTTGGTTATTCTCGCATCATAAATATGATAGATGCGATCTTTCAGCTCAGACAGACCGGAGATTTCAAGAGGATGGCTCTCGACGGTAAAGTCGATGCCGTTCGGACTCTCCGCCTGAAAGAAATAGGTTTCCCGCCCCCGGTTCTGTACCCGAAGGATCAAAATATAGGAATTCCCGAATTTAATTGCGCCGGGGTTGAAAACGGACGATACATCGATGAGATGCGGATGCACCGGCGGAATATCGGCGCGGGTGATGATCGGGTTCTTCTCGTAGCGATGCAGCATAGGGCGTCAGCGTCCGTTCCGATTTCCCATGACCACCTTTACCTTGCAGATCTCTTTCTCCGTCAGCGGTAAAATGGCGCCGTCGATTTTTTCCCCATCGACCCAGATTTGGCTTACTCCGTGCTCCACTCCATCGGGATTTTCGACTTCGATAACATAGCGGGTTCCCCTGAATTTTCTTTCCACGCTGAACGATCGCCATTCGGAGGGAACAGCAGGGTCGACAAGCAAACCGTCGTAGGTGGGCCGTACACCCAGGATATAATCGAACGAGATTCGGTACATCCACGCCGCCGTTCCGGTCTGCCATGAGTGACTCGCCTTGCCCGGAGCAAGATGCTCGTCACTCGTCACATATTGGGAATAGACATATGGTTCTGCCTGATAGACATCCTGGTCTTTGGTATAAGGAAGGAGGCTGGTAAAATATTCGAATGCCTGATTGCCCCTCCCCATGAGACATTCAGCCTGAATGAGCCAGGTTGCCGCGTGGTTGAAGACCGCAGCGTTTTCCTTTTTACCAGCCACGCATCGGGTGATCAGACCGATATTCGAATCGATCTCGCGGTATGCAGGAGCGCATATCTTTGGTCCGTATGCCGAGCCGAGATATTTGCGTGCGCCTTCGAGCGAGGAAGTCAGCCTGTTCTTATCGCATAGGTCCGCAATGACCGACCAGCTCTGCGTGTTGATAAAAATTTTTCCGTATTTATTATCCTTCGAACCGATTTTTAGGCCGCCGTTTCCGAACGCCCGCACATACCATTCCCCGTCCCAGCAATATGTATCGATGCTTTCGCCGATCGTGTCGCGCAACTCCCGGATCCCGCCTGCGTCGATCTCCAGTCGTTCCAGCAGCTCGATGAGTCTGTTCAACATCGCAACGTAGAACATAGCCCCCCACACACTCTCGCCGCCATCCTCGCCGCCGATATAATCGAGCGTATCGTTCCAGTCTCCCCTGCCGAAGACGGGCAGATTATGCCCGGTCAGATTATTTCTGACGAAATTGACGACTGCGAATAAATGATCCAGGACAGTCCCGTCGGGCCGATCGACGAACGGAACGCTCTGCCGGAGAATCGAGAAATCGCCCGTTTCTCTGACATAGTCAGTCACCGCAAGAATGAACCAGAGAGGATCATCGCAGTGTTTGGTCAGCTCGCCGTTTCCGTCGTTGTAAAAGTGATGATAGACTTTTCCGTCGGTGAACATCTGCCGGGCAAGGAACAAAATCCGTTCGTGCGCTTTCTTTGGTTGTGTAACGGTTACGGCGACGACGTCCTGCGAGGAATCCCGGAATCCGAATCCCCTGCTTATGCCCCAATAATAAAAGCTTGCGACTCTTCCAACATCGAAAGCGACTTTCGCCTGGTACGGGATCCAGTAATTGATAAAGATATCGATCGACGGATCGGGCGTGGAGGCTTTCATGTGTGTAAAATAATCCGTCCAGCTCTCCTTGACATCGAGCAATGCATGGTCGACGGATTCCGCATCGCGATAACGGAGCATCGTGCGCTCTCTCCGCTCCTCAAAGTGTACTTTCGGGATAACCCCCATCGAAAATATGACGTCGGTCGATTCGCGGGGCTGCAGCTCCAGATCGATTTGCAGGACGCCGACGGCATTCCCGTAATCGGTATCGCAGTTCGACAACCGGTCTTTTTCGATCGCTTCGGGATTAGACTCGTTCCGGTACATGCCGATAAACCGTTCGCGAAGCGTTTCATAGCCGGCAACGGGATGATTCACGCTGAAAAATACCCACTGATCCCATTCCTGGTTTTCCTGCTGCTGCGTTCCGTTCGAATTGGTAACCCAGTACGTTTTAGTTGCGAATAACGAATTAACCTTTCGGTCGAAATAAACCCGATTGAAATGCTGGTCGTCGCACTGATTGATGATGTCGATCAGACCATGACCGAGTGCGAATTCGACATATCCGTAGACGGACAACCGTCGTACCGATGACGAATTGTTGGTAACGACGGCTCTCCAAATTTCACGATCATCGTCTTTCGGGACGAAGTATGTGACGGAAGCCTGCACGTCATTGATGTCGGATTCTATACGCGTATACCCGAAACCGTGTATGGTAGTATAAGCCTCGGGTTGTTTCCCGACCGGCTGCCAAGCCAGGCTCCATATCTCGCCGGTTTCCTTGTCTTTGACATAAATATATTTTCCCGGACGGTCGGGAGGCACATCGTTGATCCGATAGCGGGTGATTCGACCGTGCAGCGGATTCCGGTAATAACTTATTCCGCCGGCGTTATTCGATATAGTCGCAAAATAGTTCCCGTTATAAATATAATTAATCCATGGAGTCGGCGTTCTCGGATTACGGATAATGAACTCCTTCCCATCTTCAGAAAACCAGCCGTATTTCATAGGGAGTCTCCGGAGCTCAGGGTACAGTCAGGTAGAATCAATTGATACATTTTCCGGTGAATAAGCTGAGCGGTGTGTAAAGTAAAGATGACGGGTAAAATGAGATTGTGAGCTATTAATTTGTCAGAATACGGTCTCATGACCGGTATATCCGGGTAAGTATGTTAATGTGTTTATTTTACATCAAAATTAACTTAGGCGCAAGTTAATCTTAATTTTGTTAAAAAGCAAATTTATACAATTGTACCCGGGGATTAGGCTTTGGGGAGGGGTGATGGGCGGGTTGGTTTATTTTATTCGGAAATTTACAAAACTGAATTCAGGGGAGCACACGGAAGAAATCATCAAGTATCAACGAGGCGGCGCCTACTGCGACCGCATAATGGTGATGTTTATCCACCGTTATGTTGAGCGAGTTGCCGGTAATCGATAAAACTTTCATGTCGATCACTTTCCTGATCGTATCGAGAAGTATATGTTCCATCTCGGTCACGTCCCCGGTAATGATGAGCGAGTCCGGATTTAACAATGCGACGGCAGGTGCGATCGTATGCCCGACCTCGTCGCCGATCATCGAAAATACTTTCTGCGCAACGCTGTCTCCGCGCCTCGCAGCATCGATGAGGAAATGAATATCTATCATCTCGAACGATGAGAGATGATTTTTCAGAATCTCTCCCTCCACGAATCTGCTGCGTATCGGGGAGAGGATTTCCGTTAATGTCGGAAGATGCGGATACAGCTCGCCCGCGCAGTACGATGCGCCGCGGTACAGTTTCCCGTCGATCACGATGCCGATGCCGAGACCGCTCACATTCCGGTCTATCTCAACCAGTACGGTAAGGTAGTTCTGTCTCGATTTATCTTTCGTATTCCATTTTAATCCGATCGCCGCAGCATTCGCATTGTTTTCAATCATTACCGGAAAGGCGAATCGATTCAGTTTCTCAAGCAGCGGGAAATTCATTCCGGGAAGTACGCTGGACATAATGACGATCCCGTTCTGATAATCAACGATTCCCGCAAATGCAATACCCAATCCGAGAATTTTCTCGGTCGGGACATGATTTTCAGAAATAATCTGGGCGACTGCATCGTAGATGGCCGATGTCAGTTCGTCGACGGTTTTGCCCGTCAGGTGTTTCACCGTTTTCTTCGCAACGATGCTCCCGCCGAGATCGAGAATCACCGACGTCATCTCGCCCACCTCTATATCGAGTCCCACCACGTATGCCGCATCTCTGTTCAACGTCCAGATATACGGTCTCTTTCCCCCTTTCACCGTCGACTCACCCTTACCGTAAAATTTGACGAACGATCGTGCGGATAATTCTTTGATAATATTAAATACCGTCGACGGTCGCATACCCGTCATTTTTACGAGATTGGTGCTCGAGATGCTGTCATGCTCCTGTATCAGGTTGAGGACCAACTGTTCGTTGATATCCTTTACAACGCCGGAGTGCAGCGAGAGTAATTTTTTGTGCTTTTTATTCGAGTTCATCGGCAGTACCGATTCCTGGTTCGAGAAACTGCATCAGTTATTTAATCGTTATCTCGTCTATAAATACCCATGCCTTCCCGCCTGCCGCGTGATGCCAATCGGGACAGACTCCCACCGATTGCGCATAAACCTTCACATATCTTGCTTGTACTGTATCGAGATGATGCGTGAAATCCTTTATACCTTCTCCTTTATTCTCCTCAACGGGACTGTTCTCTGCTTCGTATACGTCTTGAAAGCGGACTCCATCCTGCGACACCGAATATACTATATGGATAGGATAGAAGATCCACGAATATGTGTTCTGGAGAAACGAAGTGCCGATAAACGAAACATTCTGAACCGATCCGAGATCGACCACGGCCTCGAAATCGACCTCTTCGAATCCCTGCCAACCCGTTCGGAAATTCAGTGAGCCTTTGATCCCGTCGATTAATGCGTTCTCGCCGCCGCCCGTATAATTATTGTGATATCGCGAGGCGAGTGAGATGGTTCTGCCCTCGGGTATTTTATTGAAGCGAGCGGTGACGACCTTGCTGTATGTCCCGCCGCTCCTGCCGGCCGCTTTGAGTACGCCGGAATCGATCAACACGATGGGGCTATCGTAGCTCCTGCCTTTATCGATCGGATCGGTTTCGTCGAGGGTATAGACAATATCGCTTTCCGAATCTATCGCAGCAAGCGTCACAACGACCGAATCTCTGAATACCCTCTCACCCGAGCTGAGATAGGGAACGGGTACGAAAGGAATGTCGATCGATGATACCGGCCTCGCCCCGAGTTCGCTCCCCCACGTTCCGGGTCGGGATCCCATCTCGAATATCAGCTCGCCACCCTCCACGATATCCGCATGCCTGATATATGCATACCGGTACGGTTTCCCGTTTAGCGTTGCTGACTGTATGTAGAAATTCTTTTCGGATTTATTCCTCGCCAGAATTGTAAACTCGCTCCCCCCTTCAACATTAATTGTCGCCCGATTGAAGTGCGGAGTGCCGATAACATAGATATCGCTCCCCGGAGTGACGGGATAGAAACCGAGCGAACTCAGTACATACCAGGCGGACATCTGGCCGCAGTCTTCATTTCCCGCGAGACCGTCCGGCAATTCCGAATACTGGGTAGTCAGAATTTCATGCACCCGTTCCTGCGTCTTCCAGGGCGCGCCGGCAAAATTATATAAGTATGCGATATGATGGCTCGGCTCGTTTCCATGTGCATACTGCCCGATCAATCCCGTAATATCCGGCTGAAACCATCCCGTCAACTCGGTCTCCGCGGTAAACAATTTATCCAGCCGCCCGATAAATGCGACATCACCCCCCATGCGGGCGATGAGACCTCCGACGTCCTGAGGCACAAAGAAACTGTACTGCCAGGCGTTCGCCTCCGTGTAGTGTCCGCTCACCGAATACGGATCGAAGGGTTCAACCCACCTGCCGTTCTCCTTCGCTCTCATGAATAAGGTTGTGGGGTCGAACAGATTTACATAAAATTTCGCTCTCTCAAGGTAGTAGCGGTAGTCCTCTTCATAACCCAGACGCTTCGCCATAATCGCGATACACCAATCGTCATACGCATACTCGAGCGTTTTCGAAACGCTCTCGTGATCGAGGTCCGCGGAGATGAATCCCATATCTTTGTAGAATTCAAGTCCATGGTGCTTTTGAATTGCGCTTTTCTTCATCGCGGCATATGCGGTTTCGACATCGTAATCCTTGAGTCCTTTCACGAATGCATCCGCGATCACCGGGATGGAGTGATAACCGATCATCGTCTCTGTTTCGTTCGATGCCAGCTCCCATACGGGAAGCAGTCCGTGCTCCTCGTATTTTGAAATGAGCGCCCGGATCATTTCGTTCGTGCGCTTTTGCTGGACGATGGTAAACAACGGATGGAGCGCTCTGAACGTGTCCCATAACGAAAAGACCGTATACATCGTATTGCCCGTCGTTACCGAATGAATTTCACGGTCCATCCCGACGTAGCTGCCGTCGACGTCCGAGAGCGTATTGGGGGCGAGAAACGACCGGTACAACGCGGTATAGAAGACCGTCTTATTCCGGACGGATGGGTCGTCGATAATAACCGATCTCAGTTCCTGTTCCCATGCTTCCTCTGCAAGCGTACGGATCCCATCGAAGTCCCAATCGGGGATTTCCGATTTCACATTCTTCTTCGCACCTTCAAGACTCGTATGGGAGATTCCGACCTTAACCATAATCTCATCACCGGACCTCACCTCATATTCCGCAAACGCTTTGATGTTTCGCCCTTCCCCATTGCGTTTTCCCATTGTAATGACGTCTCCTTCGACAATGCCGGACGATGAAAAAGGCTTCGACAGCTCCGCATAAAAATAAACGCAATGCTCCTTTGCCCATCCGGTCGAGCATCTGTAGCCTGCAATAGCCCGGTCATCGATTATGCTTATCCCGGCATCCGTGGTCTGGTCCTGGATGCCGTGGACGAGGTCTATGAGAATCCGGGCCGAATCGCTCTTGGAAAAAATGTACCGGTGAAATCCGGCCCGTCTTGTCACTGTCAGTTCCGCGGAGATGCCATAGTCGTCCATATGTACTGAATAATAGCCGGGTTTTGCCGTTTCGGCCTCATGCCGGAATCTCGAGCGGTATCCGGAGTCCGGATCGTCCTTTGAACCCGGTTCGGTTTTAAGCTTCCCCGTCATCGGTACGAAAAGAATATCTCCGTAGTCGCCGATTCCCGTGCCGCTCAGATGCGTATGGCTGAAA
>CAZBUK010000042.1:0-5416 GCA_964495085.1 uncultured Ignavibacteriales bacterium | reverse complement strand
AAGAATATCTCCGTAGTCGCCGATTCCCGTGCCGCTCAGATGCGTATGGCTGAAACCCATGAGGGAGCTGTCGGAATAATGGTAACCCGAACACCAATCCCATCCTTCGGTGTCGGTGTCCGGGCTTAACTGGACCATCCCGAACGGAAGCGATGCACCCGGATAGGTATGGCCGTGCCCATCGGTTCCGATGAACGGATTCACATAGTCTACGAGTTTCTGCTGTGCGGAAAGTGTCATGCAAAACAGTGGGATCAGAAACGCGGGTTTCAAAAATGGAATTGGGTTCATGGATTATCTCTCCCGGCGTACGAGCTCGCCGCCGCTCACGCTCCAATCGTTGCCGAAGTAGCCGATGAATCTGATGCCCGCGTCGTCTGATTCCAGGATGTCCGAATCATAGACGACGATATCGGGCAAACCGACATACGGATGATGATACGGAGCCAATCCGGCGTATTTCATTCCTGTAATACCGGTCCCCGACACGACGCCGACGCTTGCAATACTGCTGTCGCTTCGCGGCCGGATCATCAGACATGCGAGATCGGTTCCGGAATAATCAACTCCTTCGATGGTAATCTTATCCCGCTCAACCCGAACCGGCGAACCGGACAATAACGAATTCCAGGCGGAATTTGTTTGGGCGTTTCCGAAGAGGAGAATATTCCGGTCACGGTATAACTCCGCATCAAAGGAGCTGTCGGGAATAACTTCGATCGCACCGTTCCCCTGATACCAGATCGCCTCGGCATCGAAACGCGCCGATTCGACTGCCCACGCATTCTCCTCCGCCGTGCCGCGGGTTCCGTACACAAAGGCAACATTATGATTGAGAATTTCTCTGAAATTTCCGGTGCGTCCCGGATATTTTTGTGTCTTCTCGTATATACCGCTCTGCCGCCATGTGTTCGCTCCGATTTGGAAATAGAGCACACTATCGGCGGGCATTCCGATGCCGGATATTGTTTGACCGTCGAGTGTGACGTTTAGCGGCATATCTCCGTAGAGCATCCCGGTATCAATGGAGAGCATGGCAATGTTCTCAGTTTCTCCGGAAAATGTTCTCGTGTCGGTATCGACATGGATCTCGATCCGGCTCATCTGTTGCTGCTCCTTTTGTTGTATGATCTCGACCCAGTGATTCTTCGATGAGACGGCCGGATTTGCGGTGATGAATTCGATCATTCGTATGCGCCCTGGACCCGGAACCGAACGGCGGGCGAAATAATCGAACATTGGCATCCAGTCGACACAGTCTGCCCCCCCTCCTTCGGAATTGTCCCACCAATGCCCGGCGCCGGGTTCCTCGTGATATACATAATCTTTATGGAAGGGAGCAATGGTGGCAATCATTGATCTGGATTGTTCGGCAGGGACGTTGTCATCGTCGGCTCCGTGGATCACATATACGCCGGTTTGTTTCAGATTGGGAGCGAAGGCATAGGTATCGCTCTGCCTTGCGGAGCGGATCAACATCTTTCCGGTGTCCGTTGTGAATGATTGAGGTCGTATGCGGTAACCCCAGATGCTGATCCAACCGGCGCTGGGACCCAGTGCGGCAAACCTGTCGGGATAGTTTATCCCGAGATGCCATGTACCGTGGCCGCCCATCGAATGGCCGGTAAGATAGATGCGGTTCGGATCAATATTGTATTTCTTTCGGGCAATATCAAGCACTTCGAGGGCATCCAGCCTTCCCCAATTCTCCCAGTTATACCCGTACGGACGGCGGTTGGTCGGGGCCACGATATACCCCCAATTCTTGCTTCCATACGATTTCGCCTGATTGATAGCTTCGACGCCGGCGCCATGGAGCGAAAGAAAGAGAGCCGGATCGGTTTGGAGTCCGAGGGGCGGATTTACCCCGTAATACTGGACGCTGCCGTCCATTACACTGATAAACGTCTCCTTATATGAACTTTTTTCGGAGACAACGTTTACCTCGATACTCGTCGCGGCGAGAGATCTTTCCCGCGTATTCGATCTATCTACCAGTTCAAGCTGCAGCATCACCGATCCTTCCTCGGCGGGGACGTCCGGGAGCACGATGCGAAAGGGCGCTTTGTACACCGATAGCGGATTGATCCTCCTGACCGGATGATATGCCGGTTCCAAATTACCGCTCCATGTCTTTATATGGAGTCCCTCATACGGCTGCCCCGACGCATTGACGATTGGGATTGCCCCGTACGTATCCGCCGGATGGTTCACCCGGATATCCGGGAGTGTCATATCGTTCCCGTTAAAGTGTAGTTTTTGATCGGCCGGATGAAGAGTTACTTTAAGCGCTCTTCGATTGCAGCGGAACAGGAATTCATTGACGCCCGCCTGCAATCTCACGGGAATAAGCGAATAGTTGAATTTCGTCTCCCAATCCTCATACTCATCTTTATTTCCGTACGGATTACCGGAGCGCGGGACTCCGTTTATATACGCCATTTCATGCCCGTTCGCTTCCAGCAGCACGATTTCATCTGTATCGGAAACGTACCGAAAGTACATGTAGGCATTCGACAGCGAGGCGCCGCGATACCAACCCGCCTCGTCGGGATTGATGTTTCTCCATGTACCGATCGCTTTTCCGTTCAATACTGCTTGTCCGTCCGCCGACGGTTGGATCCACTCTCCGCTATGCAGGAGGGCACGAATGCCATCCGGTGATATGACGCTGTTCTCCGGTCTGGCTGCCAACTCGAGAACGAGTCCGTCTTCCAAGACGACTCCGCCTCCCTGTCCCGTCGCGGCGAACATGCTGCCGGACACCACAAGTGCGGCGGCGAATATATTAATGAACATCTGTAGCATACGGATCACCCTCCTATTCTCTGCTGATACTGATTATACTGAGTGCGACTAATCGGAGTCATCTCCCTTCGATTCGGCGTCCCGAACCGTTCCGTCGTCGTTGTGATCACGGATCATATGTTTCAGTCTGTATATCATGTCCTTAAAATCCCTGATGCCTCCGATTGTGAACCAAATCGTGATGATTATTGATGCAACAAGATTGATGATGACAAACGTTTTCCAGAAGCTCATCCAGGATGAATCCGGTACATCTCGTGTAAGGTTGAAGATCGTACCGATAATGAAGGCGCCGACCCAGATGAACGTCCATATATATGCTGTTAAATAGATGACCCGGTCGCCCCGTGTGAATTCCTTCCCCATGCCCAGCACTTTAAATCCTTTCAGCGGGACCTTGTCGACGACAATGGTCTCCGAGCGGAGGGTGTATTTACCTCTGTGCAGCATCTTATCCATATTGAAATCCTGTCTCTTGCCGAGCAATGAGACAAGCACGTAGACCAGGGAAGCGGTGCCCATGGCTATCGCCCAGAATTTTTGCCCGTCGACCGGGAAATCCGGATACACCTGGAGAATGACTATACCCGCTACGGCGACGACGGAGCCGGAGATGAGAGCGCTCCATGCAGCGGCGGTGGTCCCCCGTTTCCAGTACAGTCCCCCGATAATAACCGCGCCGGCGCCGCCGACAAATATCGCCGCGGTCAGCGCGAAATAGAGAACGATGTACTGGGTTAACGGGAAAAAGAGGCTGAAGAAGAAGATGAAAACCGAAACGCCGAGGATGGATAATCTCAAAACCTTCATATGCTGGCCGGGTTTGAACGGCTGCTTTCTGAACGGCATGATGACATCCTGTATAAAGATCACACCCCACGAATGCAGGTATGAATTATTCGTACCGATTGCCGCCATGAGCATAACCACGAGAAACAGACCCATCATTCCGACCGGTAGTATCTCGGATAGTACGAGCGGAATTCGCAACTGATTCTGAATCGCTCTTCCGTCTATGCCGGTATCGACCCCGGTAAGCGTATTATTGACGCTGCCTGAGATCGCCGAAAAATCTGCATGATGTAAAATGGTGAATGCAATGATCGGGATGAAGACCAGGAAGAGCATTTTCGGGATCTCGCGGAAATTGCTCAACACCTCGCCCATCTTTGCTTCGTGGGCGCTCTTTGCAGAGGAATAAAAACCCTGTCCCCCCTGCCATGATAGTTTCGCGTACACCAGGCCGAATGCATTGATGAGGAAGAACCAGAAGTTGAAATGTCGAACTTCGCTCGTTTTATACGGATTGATCAGGGATGCATTTTCCGGAACCTTGCTTACGGCTTCGTATATCTGTCCCCAGTCGACGAGGAAAAGACAGAATACGATTATTGCAACGAAGGTGAGGTTGGCCATGGTCCCCTGTAAGAATTCAGTGATAATGACCGCAATCTGCCCTCCTAAGAACACGAAATAGAGAGACACCGCCAGGAGGAGCGCCATGACAACGGGAAAAGTCGATATATCGTTTCCGGCTAGTGTAAACGAATGCGGAAGGCCGCAAAAGTAGATGAGGAACCGGGCGGTCACTGCGGGGAATATGCCGAAGTTCAACAATCCCGATACGAATGCCAGAATTCCTGCGAAAATTCTGAATCGCCTGCTGTATCGCATTTCGAGAAATTGCGCCATGGTCAGCGCTCGTGTCTGCCTGAACCTGTATAACACCCATCCCGAAACGGTTATGATCAGAATTACGATCGCCATGGTGAATTCCCACCAGCGCAGGGCGAACCCGGCGACATAGTTCATCTCCCATTGCGCCACGACGGTAATGGCGCCCAATGCAACCATGCCCTGCGAGACCGTTATCATATAGCGGCCGGCCGACCTGCCCGCCGAAAGGAAATCCGCTACGCTCTTGACATATGTTCTGCTGATGCGGACGATGAAAAACAATGCGATATAACATACAATGGCGATCGACCAGTCGATAAGCGTAAGATTCATACAAACCCGGGAATAGTGTACGTGAGTGTACGATTTGATATTTGTGCGACAGATAGATACTTTTGCACAGAAAGGCAGGATTCAGTATTAATCATGTATTTGCAGAGAGTGCAAATTTTATAGAGCTGAATTGAATTAAGTACCCGATATGCCTGAACGAGTCAATTTTTAATCGGGAACAGGAAACGGGCGGAATGCATTGACCGGAATATTGAAATTTAAAACACAGTTATGAATGTTTCTTAACCTAACCCGAAAATATTAAATTTCGGGAATATTGACTATTTGAACATATGTATTTATTATATAAAAATATACTCCCGGCGTTCCGCTTAGAATAATAAATATTTTTTAAAAAATCCACTTTATTTTAGGGCATAGTGACTCATACCCCTTTTTTATCTGCTTCCGATTATTTTTAACAAAAATATATTATATACCAACTTGTTTAATCAATATGTCTAGCCTGAGGTTATGAAATACATGCGATCACATCTGTCCAAAATAAAATATAAAGAATTTTGAATGATTCAGGTTCACCATGCCGAAATCGTCGGGGTTGTGGGGTGGAGACGATGGTGTGCGTTTTGATTCCCGC
>CAZBUK010000041.1:0-32290 GCA_964495085.1 uncultured Ignavibacteriales bacterium | reverse complement strand
GGCAGCCTTTTTCTTTTGGTTACTTTTCTTTTTGGGCTCAAAAAGAAAAGTAACACTAATTCAAATATATCTGAATATATGCATGCGATTACTCTCATTTCATAAGCTTCTGAAGTAATAAATCATACTGGACCCATAGGTTGTGTATCATAAAGATATACCTTTCCTGAGCGCCGCCGGATCACCCGAGTGACTTCTCCATGATTTCATGGCGTCGAATGGTTTTCAGACCCAACTTAAAGTAAAAATCTTTCGCATGTCCCGTCGTCCATGCAAGCCACAGATGACGCTGGCCGTTTTCTTTCATGTAGAGCGCGGTTTTATAATACAGGCAGGGTCCGATTCCCCTGCCCATGAAGGATTGCGCTATTGCGAACGGGCCGAAGTGTTCTCCTTCGAAGTGACTGAAACCGACGATTTCGCCCCCCTTTACCGCGATAAAAATTTCGTTCGATTCGGATGTCCTCCGAAGCTTCTCCAGCGCAACCCGGTACAGATCGCCCGGATAATCCTTCCGGAGAAATTCCAGCAAGCCGGTGATGTATTGTGGTTCGAATTTTTTAATGACCACGTCCTGAGATTCAAGTCTCCCGCATCGTTTCTCCATATCCTCCGTCGGGGACAGATCGAGCAGCGATCGCTCCATGCCGTAAATCTTCTCCACCGACGTGTAACCGAGTTTCTGAAAAAGCGCGAATCCACCGGGATACGCATCGATGTCCACACCCGGGAAAAAATAATGGGGCGTGTACGGCGAGACAAGCACCTTCGAGACCCCGTTCGATGTGAGAAAGGATTCGCACATGCCGACGAGCGTCCCCCCGACCCCCTGTCTCCTGTGATCGGGATGAACGAAAAGCACGGTGATCCATCCCCGTTCCGCTTCGTACCCCAGGTCGTAATAGGGATATCGCCTCCTGATTGAGAGTATGAAACCCACGACATCATCGTCAAGCGTCGCGACAAAGCATCCCGCCGGATCGAAGTTCTCGTCAAGCAGCACCTTCTGGTGAAATCTCTCCGTCGTAATGCCGTCCCGGACGAGACAGCGGTTCCAGAGAGGGATGATCTGTTTCTCATCGCTGCCGGTGTAATTTCTATACTGATATTTCATAACCTGATCTTTCAACATTTTTATTGCCGCATAAAATGTTATCATCCGCCGGTAAACGGGTGCCGTTACGGCAGCGTCTCGTATCTGACCCGCTTGCCGAACTCGTCGATATTGAACGTTACCGCCTGCTTGTAGCGTACGACGGCTCCGCGGACGGTAGCCAATGCTCTATAATACTCGAGATACGGGAACGAGGAGATCGTGCCGCCGATAAATTCGTACTGCCGCACGGCGTCCGCCCACGTCTCATAATCGTCTGCGACATCGATGAACACGTACGGCTGATACCCCTCCATATCCTCCCAGTTCTCCGTAAAATAGACGCTGCGTACACCGCGGTGCCGCGAATATTCGCTCTCGACCCCCTCGAGCGATGCGAGGAGAACGGCATCCGTCACAATGCGATGCGTGATCGAATGGTCTTTATGAATGCTGTTCTTCCAGTGCGTGATAATGTGCGTCGGTCCAACCTGCCGGATGACGTCGTTCACAAAACGTCGTGCTTCTTCGGTATCCGGAATTTCCCCGTCTTTATATGGACCGAACACCACCTCGGCGCCGAGCATTTCTGCAACCTTTTCTGCTTCGCGTTTCTTCTGCGCACCATATTCGCCGGGAGTTATCCGTGGATTGCCTCCTTCACCGAGCGTGAGGTGAAGCAGTACAACGCGATCGCCCAGTCTCGCGTGCTTCGCGAGTACCGCACCGCAGGATATTTCCATATCGCCTGCATGCGCACCGATCGCCAGGATAGTCCGATTCTGAGTCTGATTTTGATTCATCCGAGCTTCCCCGTCTTGAAATGGTAAAGAGAAGACGATTATGAGTAATAATAGTACAACAACAGATTTAGTTATGAGTGATTTCATCGTTTCATCTCAGTTTTTTTGACATTATCGCGAAACGCCTGCTTTCGGTAAATCCCAACTTCGAATAAACCTTCGCAGCGGCATCGTCCGTCCACATAACCCAGGCATTGTGCAGACCGAATATCCGCATGCGCTCGACCGTTCTGGCAAGGAGAACCGTGCCGATCCCCTTCCCCTGCTCCGGTCCGGCAACCCCGAACGGTCCGAAGTGCGTTCCGTCAAACTGACAGTAGCCTACCACCTCTTCCCCGCGCACTGCGACCGTAATCTGTTCGGGAGAAAACAAGCCGGCATGCATCCGCTTCAGATTCTCCCGCGCTATTCTCTGCCAATCGAAGGGCATATGCCGGCTCATAAAAACGAGATAAGGGAGGATATCGTCCCGATGATATGATCGAACAACGATACCGTTGCGCCGGAGTTCGATCTCTTTTTCTTCAGCCTCTTTCGGAAATCTGAAGTGGACGAGGGATGCATCCATACTCAGCGCATTTGCCGTCTCGGCAAATCCGAGTTTATTAAGGAAAATAATCGCAGCCGGATATTCCTTTACATCGATGCCCGGCGTTATATACCCCGGGGCATAGGGGGAAATGAGACATTCCTCTTTATCCGATTCGACGAAGAGCGATAGCGCCTCATTGATCAATCGCGCACCCAGTCCACGGCGCCGGTATCCTGGATGCACTGCGAAAGCGGTAATCCAGCTCCGGACGCCTTCGGGATCATGCTCTGCGAGCTGCAGTTTCCGGGCGAAAATTCCGAGGATAAATCCCACGATGCGGTCATCGTCCTGGGCTACCAGAAACGTCGAAGAATCGAAATTCTCATCGAGAAGAATTTTCGATTCGAATAGACTGCGAGAGACGGCATCGAGCGGCAAAACGCGATTCCAGAGTTCAAGGATCGAATCCGTATCGGCGCCCTGAAACGGCCGGAGCTTCATATCCATATTCGTTGTTCACAGGTGATTCGGATGAACCGGGTGAGATAGAGTTAATCGGTATCGGGACAAAGATCGCTTGACCGGACAACACCTTATCCGCGATACTGGAACCGATTCGCGGCAGATTCGGACAACGTTGAGTAACTTTTCAATCTCAAAACCCGGAACTCCCGGCGCTTGCATCAGTAAAAGTTATTTAAAAACGTTTAGCATAGGTTACGGAATATTCTCCCAAGAATCAATAAAACCGGATCGTATATAGATCATGCAACACCTGGTATACTATTGATTAATTCACCGAATTAATCTAATTTTATGAAAATTTTTTATCGAACCGGCGTTCTAACTCTGTTAACCTTCCGGATCGCAATACGCGACGTCGTTCCTGCCCTCACGGATAACTCAGAAACCGGGACCCGGAATTTCGATTTAGTTAACATTGCCGTAAAAAACAGGATATGAGCATGGCAATTACTTTGATTATAAAAAACTGTAAACTCTATGATAGAACTCCCGACAGCGATCAGATCGACATTCACATCGAGAACGGGCGGATTTCCAGAATCGTAAACTCAGGGACCTTCGCCACCGATGCCCCCTCATTTGATGCAGGGGGAAAAACCGCGTGCCCGGGATTCATCGACGTTCACATCCAGGGTGCGGGCGGATCCGATATCCTCGATAACACGCCGGAATCGATCACCACGATTGGCCGGACTCTTGCACGCGCGGGGACTACCGCGTATCTCGGTACCACGGTCGTTAAACCTGAGACACAGAATGCTCATCTCAGACTTGCCCGCTCTTTCACCGGAAAACTTACCGGCGGGGCGGTCCTGCTGGGCGTTCATATCGAGGGCCCGTTCATCAATATTGCTAAAAAGGGCGGACTCTCGCCGGATGCGATCTATCCATCGTCGCCGCATGCACTCGATGAGATTTTCGAAGCTACGGGCGATTCTCTGAAAATGATGACGATCGCGCCGGAGCTGCCGGGTAATCTCGAAATTATACGCGAACTTGTGAGACAACGTGTCGTTGCCGCATTCGCGCACTCCGACGCCGATTACGACCAAACCCTGTCCGGATTCGATGCCGGCATCGATCATATTACCCATATTTTTAACGCCATGCCTCCGCTGCACCATAGGCAGCCCGGACCGTTGACTGCAATCTTCGAACATCCCTCGATCACCGCACAGATTATCAGCGACGGCCATCATCTGCATCCACGGATCGTCGATCTTATCTCGCGACTGCTCGGTAAACATCGCTGCGTGTGCATCACCGACGGCATGCAGGCGCAGGGACTGCCCGAGGGTCGATATCTCTACAACGGTAAAGAGTACGAAGCAAAGAACGGAGCGGCCAGATATCTGGACGGAACGCTGATCGGATCCACCATGAGTCTCGGTGCAATCGCTCTCAAGTTTATGGAATTTACCCGCTGTACGCTTCGCGAAGCCATCGATACGGTATCGATCGTACCCGCCCGGGTTCTCGGCATCGACTCCAGGAAAGGATCCCTCGATGCAGGTAAGGACGCCGATATCGTTCTGTTGGATGAAAATTTATCGGTTTCCGATACTTTCATCGCCGGAGCCCATGTACCCGCTCTTACCCTCGAGGCAGGCGGTTGATTCGCGGAGCCGGGATACGCTCCCGCCCTTCATATCATTACACACCGGCAATCCGGCGTTTGTATTCGGCAAGGGCTTTATCCAGCCGCTCCCGTGCTGTGGTATCGCCGGGTACATTATGGGAAGGATGAATATAGAGGGTCACCCCTTTCTCAACCAGCAGCTCCGCTATCGTCGAAATGATCATCCATACGGCCGTCACGAATCCCATCGTTGAAACAGGCCCGATATTATCCTTGTGATTTTTCAAAGGAACCGATGCATCGACGGCCGGCACACAGATATCGACCACGATATCCGCAATCTCGAAGATCTGCTTCCCCGATGAATGCCGTGTCCGCGTACCCTGAAACGCTCCGGCAGAGCCGAGCACAACAACCTGCATGCCGATCTTTTTCGCCTCGAGCGCGATATCGATATTCACATTGTTAATGCCCGAATGAGAGAAAAGCCACATCGTGTCCCGCGGGTCGAAATTATAACTTTTCATAATCTGCTGGCCGTATCCTTCGACGCGCTCAAGAAAAACGAACTGGTGAACTCCCATTTCACCGACGATATGGGTGAAGAATGACAAGGGGAGCTCGATCATCGGATGAAATCCGACGAATCCGCCGATGCGCGGGTACATTTCCTCTACCGGTAGCGTTGCATGGCCGCACCCGAATGTATGTACCCATCGTTCGGCGGCGATCGTATCGGCCATCACCGTTGCCGCTTTTTTAATATTCTCCATCTGTGTTTTTTCTATCTTCTCCATGACTTCCCGTGCGTTCGACAACCACTGCATAGCGAGCATACTCTTCTCCTGAACTCTTTTTCTGAATTTACCTGACTTGAATTATCTGAACCGAAACGGCACAGGTCAATACGGACCGTGCATGCTATGTCTACGGCCGCCTGAGCATCTTTCCCGTTACAATACCGAATACCACCATCATCACGGCGAGGCTTACCGGAATCATAACGAAGGATGCCTGCAAGCCGAAAGCGTTCCCGAGTATTCCGGCCACATACGGATAGGTCATTCCTCCGCAGAGCGCCATGACGAGAACGACGCTGAACGCGGTCCCGGATAGTTTGGAAAATGCATCTCCAACATACGCGAAGATTATCGGAAAACACGCGGCGAATCCGATACCGACGAGAATAATTCCCGGAACAGCCAACGTGAGATCGTTCGCAAACAAAAGCATCAGAGATCCTGAAAATGCGATGACAATGCATATGCGCAGGACCAACGCGCGGGATATTTTTCCGAGGATCTTTCCCATGACGATCCTCGCGAACATTAACCCTATCCAGTACAATGATAGTATAAGTACGGCCCGCTGCGCATCTACCTGCAGCTCTTCGTTCAGCATGGTTGCCGTCCAACCGCTCATCGTCATTTCCATGCCGCTCTGCATGAAGAGAATAAACCCCATCAGGAGAAGGGACGGTTCGCGGAGCAGCCGGATTCCGTCCCGTACGGGGAATCCCTGCGACTGTTTCGGTTTGGGATACGAAATAACGGTAAAAAAGAGAAGCGGCAGAAGAACGAGGAGACCGGCAACGGCAATTAGGGTTTCGTAAGAAAAATAGCTCAGAAGTGTTCCGAGCGTAAAAGGAACGCCGAACGCGCCGATCCCGAAAAACACGCCGAGATATGCAAGTCCCGAACTCCTCCCCTCGCCGCTGATATCCGAGACGAGAGCGTTGGTTCCTCCGTTGATCACGCCGCCGGCGAATCCAATGATGAAGAGCGAGAACTGAAGCAGCGCCATCGACGGCGCGTACGCGATCCCCTCAAAGCCGAGGAAGATGATTCCCGTACAGAGGATGAGAAGCGCCTTGTAGCCGTAACGATCCACTACGGGACCGAAGACGACGGAGCCGAGCAGCATTCCGAACGTCAGCAGCAGGAAGAGGGAGCCGGCATCGATTTTGTCGATCTCATATTTTTCGATTACCGACGGAAGTACCGCTCCGAGCACCGCCATGATTATGCCGAAGATCAATATACCGATGCAGGCAGCGATAAATACCAGGCGTCTGTTGTACATGCGTAAGGTTCCGATCGATGTTGTTATTCAAGTAGATTAAACGCAAGGCGTCCTGCACCGTATAGGCCGGCGTCGCCGCCGAGAGATGATGCTTCGAACGACACCTGTTGCATGCTGAACGGCTGCGCCCATTTTCCCGCTTCGATTCTGATATTTTTCAGAAAAGCGACAGCCGGTCCGAAGACTCCGCCGCCGAAGATTATCTTCTCCGGATTCAACACGCTTACCAGATTCCCTGCAGCCATTCCCCAGAGGGCAATGCATTCACCGAACGCCTTTACTGCGATCACATCGCCGCGTTCGTAGGCTTCGAATATTTCCCTGGCGGATAGATCGGGGTATTTCCTTCCCGCAAGCATACCGTCGTACGAAACGTCAGCCCGGATGAACTCCGAGGCGGTTCGTGCGATCCCTTCTCCAGATGCGTAATACTCGAATGCGCCGCATGCGGAATACTCCGTTCGGAACGGACGGTTCATGCCCAGCCAGCCGACCGCTCCGGCGATGTCGCCGTAGCCGCGAAGGATTTTACCGTCGACCATGATACCGGCACCGATTCCGGTACCCACGGCGAGAAAAACCGCATCGCTGCATCCCCGTGCGGCTCCCAACCAGGTTTCACCGAGTATGTAACACGCCCGGTCGCTGTCGACCGCCACTTTAATCTCTTTGTTCCCGACTGCTGCCGTGAGCTCCTCTATCAGCGGATAACGATCCCATCCGTCGATATTGGGAGCCCAAACCGTTCCCTCCCGGGCATAGAAGATTCCGGGAACGCAAATTCCTACCGCCCGGATATTCAGCGAATCATTCGCAAGGATCGCAGCAATTTCGTGTCTGATAATGCCGCCGACTTCCGCACCCTTCTTTCCCGTTACCTGCAGTGTGTTCCGGTAGAGAATTTCGCCGCTTTCGCTGAACACGGCACTGGCGAGTTTCGTGCCTCCGAGATCCAATCCGATTGTATGCATATATAATCCGGTGAGATGCGTAGATGAAGATCGAATCCGATCGCCGGAGACGGTGCATAGGGTCTCCTGCGAGAATTCTGCCGGCTATTTCCGGGTGTGAGTTATGGTCCACACCTGTACGTGTTTCGAGGCTACGGATGAGACGAGAGAAAGTGAATGCAAGGAGGCGGAAATGTCGCTTGATACGCCTGTTATGAGCTCGCGCGCGGCGTATATACCGCTCTTTGCCACGTTGAGATCGACTGTTACATTTTCTTCTTCGTCGTTGTGGTTGATAATGAACAGGAGATACCCGTCCTTGTTTTCCTGCAGGCGGACCTCGACGGGATGGTCTCTGTTTCCGTCGTGAGAAGTCGTAAACGGACGATCGATGTTTGCCCATTCCAGCAGGCTCAGGTAAAAGCGGTCATTCGTTTCCACGGGTTCGGGGTGTCCGGCCATACCGAGATACGATCCGACGAGCATCGCCTCTCCCCGTCCGTACCGGGATGAGGTGATCGCCGGCTCCCCGGATTCGAGTTCGGCGAGTATGTGAACCGTCCGGCCGTCAAGCGGTTCGATCGATTTCGCGTACAGATTACCCTTGAGTTCGTCGCCGTCATGCATGCCCGATACCGCGGGATGCGAACTTTTTCTGATCTTCAGCGAAACGTTCTCCCGCATCCATATATCCCCTTCCCGGACGCCGAATACTTCGCTCAATCCCGACCCGGGAATAACGTCGGCTGCATAACCGCGTTCGTCGTTCCATGCAAGCCGGGCTTCCGCCACGACATATCCTCCGCGTTCCACAAAGGATTTGACGCCGTTCGCAGCTTCCCGGGTGAACATAAGCGGCCAGGGAATAATGATCAGCTTATATTGAGATACATCCCCCTCCTCAAGGTCCTGCCTGTGTATGAAATCGACGGGGACGTTCTGATCGGCGAAGAATCTGAAGTATCCGATGAGCGAGTTGGTATGCGCAGCCGGGTAGTCGCGGCGCTGCAATCCGCCTACCATTTGTGAAAGGGGATTATAGACGATTGCAACCTCCGCCTTTATCGGGGTTGATCCGATAAACAGGTCCTGATGTTCCGAAACCGTTCGTGCTATCCCGCCTGCATGCCGCGCCCGTTCGGTCAGCGATCCGTCGAGATTGACCAGTCCGTATCCCCCGGATTCGTATCCGGACGACATCGGATAATAAGCATATATGTTGACCGCTTTTGCACCCTTAGCGATTGCAGACCACGCCCAGATACGGTGATCGTCCTGCGTCACGGGATCGCTGATGAGCAGCCCGATGGTCCCCTTGCCGGCTTGCAGCTCACCCACGTACCATCCCCCTTTCTTCCGGTTCGCGCTCCGAGTGAAATCCATTACCACACGGAGCGTCGTCAGAGACCAGTGCCGGTCGGGATGATTGTGCTTGGGGTAGATCGAGACTCCGTAGAAATCGACGGGATCGGCCATTAAAAAATCGTCGGTAGCTCCGGCTCCGACGTACGGAGACTGGAAGAGAGACGCTCCGACGGCGTGCGACGTGATGACGTGCTTTTCGTCGCCCGCCCGGACCGCATCGTACCGCATACTGAGATCTTCGACGAGTTTTTCGTAGATGAAGGTCTTCCAATCGATGAAATCCGTATAACTTAGAATCGTGCTGAATCGCGGGGGATCAACATCGCTCCAATTTTCGAAATTCCTGTACCATCCTCTGTTCAGTTCTTCGAGGGTTCCATATTTTTCCCTGAGCCAGTTCCTGAATCGCTCCCGGGTTCCCGGACAGAAGCAGAACTGAACGTTCGGCACGTAGTCGATGGTCGCCCAATTGATGATATGCGGCTCGCTCCAGAGATCGTAGCCGTAGAAGTTGTCGTACTGAGAAGCAATCCTGGCCGTCTCGTTATAAAATCGCAGGACAAGTTCACGTACTTCGCCGTTATCGGTGCAATATCCGGGTGCAGCCTGCGACTGTATTTTCAGTCCGCTTTGCGTCTCGAACATCGCGTGCGGATTGGCTTTTCCGACCCAATCCGGAGCTGAATCGACATAATACTGAATAAAGACTTTGAGACCGACCTCGCGCGCTAATTCAAACAGCAGGTGAAGATTGCTGAAATCGAAGACTCCAGGTTCGGGTTCACATTTTGCCCATTCGACCCATGTCCTGACGGTATTAAATCCGAGTGATTTTATCTCTTTCAGATCCTTCAGCCATTCCCCGCGAGATTCAGGAGTGATCTCGGATAGCATCGGAGCGCGCGCTTTCCCCCCGCTGTACCACACCGAGAAGGGGAAAAAATCCGGTTTATACATCCGCTCGTTTTCTTGCCCGGCCGCAGATGCTGAAAAGGCAAAGACCGTAATCAGGATATATGTATATATTCTCGATTTCATTACTGCTCCTCGTAATCGATTGTCTCCGGGTATTCTTCCGTATCGTACACCCGGAAGAGGGTCGTTATGTTAAGTGGTAAATTGTCTAGGGGAATGCTCATCGACCGTTAGGATGAAATGCCGTCGCACATCCACCATAGAAACGCCCCGCCGGATTCCGCATTATCCTCTCCCGGCTGTGTCCGTCCCAAATCTTGAGACACATCTATATATCCGCGCGGTCATCGCGGCGTCCCGCACACGGCCCTCAGTATGCAATACCGATCGACAGATGATGCACGCCCCCGAAGAGGCCGAACGCCTCAAATGCATAGTCGACGCGTACTCCGAAGCCGGCAAGTTCCTGCAGGATACCGGCTCCCGCAGTGAAACCGCGTTCATCGAAGCCGTCCATATATCCGGCGCGAAGGATGAGAAATTCCTGGAACGAATATTCTGCGCCGAATTTAAGGTTTTCTTTAAAATCCCTCGGATGCCGCGATTCCAAACTGAGCAGCAGCGAGTGGATCGTGTTGTCTTCGAGAAAGAAAGAGAGAGGGTCGACCGTTGCCCCGAACGCGATGGCGAAGGGGAGCGGAAATTTGGCCACCTCATATTCGATCTCACGGGAAATGTTCTGGACGGTGGCACCGAACCTGATGCCGTTGGTCAGGAAGTCGTAGTACGCCCCGACGTCGACGGCCGGAACGCCCTGAGCATATTTCCGTTGCTCGATCTCCAGATCTGGATCCTCGATGCCCGATCCGGAACTGGAAACCCACGCGCTGCCGAGATCCTGATACGCATACTTCAGGTGAACTCCGTACGAGAACCGCTCGGTGACCCGCTGGGAAAATGCAAGTCCGATCGCCATCGCTTTCGGACTGAAGGTGCCCGTCTCCACGTATCCGGCTTCATTGTTTGCTCTCCTGGTTCCGTAAAAATCTCCGTAATCCATGGCGATGCCGCTGAGAGCGAGCACACCGAATCTCCCGATCGGCATGCCGATAGCAACCGATTGGTGATTTATCTCCGCGATTCCTCTTGTATAATTGAAATTAATGTCGATGCCTTCCAGCCAACCGATTCCTGCCGGATTCCAAAAGACGGCGTTGGAATTCGTCATCATTGCAACCCCGAGACCTCCCCTGCCGATCGCTTCGGCAGAGACGGGGTTTTCCAGGAACCGGAATCCTGCCTGACCGCGCTTGACGATCTGCGCGTCGGTGACCGACGCAAGCGAACAGAGCATTAATAGGAGGATACCGATATTCATTATGCTGTGCCGTTTCATGGCTCAATCTCCGTCGTTTATGTACTGAGGATTACCGGACAAGGACGAATTTAACGAACTGATCCGGCAAGCTTTTACCGTCGATATCTTCCGCATTGGTAACGCCCAGAATGTATATGCCGCTCGATACGTACTGATTTGCAGATGTCCGTTGATCCCATTCGGCATCTGCCGTACCGTAATGATCCCATCTTGTTATGAGATTACCCGTCTCGGTAAATATGGCGAGGGTGCATTTTACCGGAAGGTTAACGAAGAGTATTTTGTCGGGTGTACCCGGGAAACCGAGCGTGCCGGCCGCAACACTTGCGGGATTCGGTACGACTCGCACAAGTCCCGCTTCATTCAATCCGGGTTTAAACGGGATGCCGGCGTCGAGGGAGCGTGCCGAGAAGCGGGAGCTCTCCATCGGCCTGCCCGGATAGAGACCGTCGTTCTGCGAACCGTCGTTCATCGCGGTCACGGCATAATAGTAATTGACTCCACGGTCGACGTTGACGTCGACGTATTCGGTTATATCGCTGTTTGAAGTTTCGAACACCAGTTCCCACTGCTCGTTGCTGTAGTTATCGAGAGGATCGGAGACGTAGAAAGCACCCTTCTTCCGGTAGACCCGCCAGGCGCTCCAGTCGTTCACACCGGTAACCGAATTGTTGAAATATCCCGGATCGGGATACGACCATCTGACGAAGTTCCGATCGGGCCCGGCTTCAATTTCGATATCCGGCGCCGGAGGCGGTGCGGGAATGCTCTGGCCTCTGCTGATCCTGTCCCATGCCCAATATGCTTTATCGAGCGTATTGAATAGAGAATCCACTCCCGACATGACCCAATTATTTTTTTCCTCATTGGTGATCTCGCCGTTAAACCAGGCACGACCGACGCTATCCGCTTTCGCGCGCGAGATCGAGCCCACTCCTATCGCGTATACAAATTTGAGCGAATCATGTCTGCCCGCGGATTCATCCTTCGTTATATCATACGGACCGACCGTTATAAACCGCATCGGTCCTTTCTGAGGAAAAGTGCTGAATCCGGCGCTTATTGCATCAGGCGGGAATCTGCCTCTGTTGTCCATACCTATGTACGTGTTCCTCAGCCCGAAATCTCTCCTTCCCCACAGATCTCCCGGGATCGTCGCAGACGGCATCGAAAAAGGTTGTGTGGTATCGTCGGCGGCATCCGCCACCGAAACCGGTGCATACAGAAGCGCATAGCCGGGAATCTGTGTCGAATGAAGGGTGCCGTTGACTCGGTCGGGATCGCCGGTATTGTCGTTAGAGCCGTTCGGATAGATGGGAGTCGCAGCCAGAGCACGGCTGTATGAATCGTAATAATACGCAACGAGAAGATCGCGCCGGTCTCTATTCTGGACATACTGCGAGGTGCCCCTCATCCAGTTCGTCAGATCGTCTTCTCCCTCGAAGCCGTAGAATCCGTATACCTCGCGCATGCCCCGCATGGACGGATTGAAACTCATCGAGAAGGGCCACCAGAAAGTAAGGGTCTGATCTGCAAAGCGGGCAGCCGAGCCCATTCTCGGGAGACGCGTCTCGCCGGTAAACTTCAGGGTAACTTCCCAGATGACGAAATCACTCAATTCTTCGTTGCTGAATGCGTAAATCTTAACATGCCCCCGCAAACCGTACGCCGCCATCAGGTCTTCGAACTCGGCGATCAGATCGGCTTTTAGATTCGGTTCGGTGTGCCATTGATACGGCGGATTCAACCGGGCGCCGTTCACCACGATCGTCGGCGGAGGATATCTGCGCCTCTCCCACGTCCAGTCGGTGGTTCCATGATTTGTAATATTGAAGTACCGCTGGCGGCGGATGCCGGAGGTATCCACGATACCCTCATCCGTCAGTGCAAGCGGAGAGAAGATCTGATACAGCATATTTGAAAGGTACTCGTCCTGAGGCCAGAAAAATTCATGGTCGCGCTGGGATTGCGAAGTAAACATCCAGCTGAACTGATTTATCAGCCCGCCTTCACCCTTCGTTTTATTCATCCCCCACTTGATCGCGTTCACGTCTATCATCATCGGAGGCGCGGTTTCGTTCGGTTGTGCTTCCATCCGCCCCGAAAGCAAAGCGATAAGCATCAACCCGAGTACCGATATGGTTATTTGTCGCATCATAAGGATATCTCCGTTATTTTAGGTACATCATCGTTTTCACATTCCACTTCCCCTCGACTTCGAGGCGGCACATATAGACACCGGAGGCGGCCGAGGCGTCGGGGCTATAGTGTACCGCATACGTTCCCGGGGTATACTCGCCCTCAATTAAGACAGCGACTTCCCGTCCGAGCATATCGTAGACGCGCAGCGCGACTCTCGCCAGACTCTCCGCGGATCCGACGATAAAACGTATCGTCGTTTGGCCGTTGAAGGGATTCGGATAGTTCTGCAATATATTGTAACCTTCGGGCTTCGCTTGGATAGGATCGGTTGAGACGCCGGTCGTCAAATTTAACTGATCGTAGAGGGTCTCCATAAGCGGATGGCCGCCGGGCATATTATCGTAGCTCAATGCCCACACTTTCGCTCCGCGCAACCCGTTTGCGCGTATGTAATCGGTCTTATGTCTGAACGAGACGGTATCCTCGAACGCCGCGAGCTGGGTTGCCGCAGGATTTACCAGATAAGGCATCTTTGAGACATCGTCCCAGTGATACGTCCATCCCTGACTGATCCTGTTCATTGCCTCTGTATACGATATGGCGGCGCCATTATTGACGGAGGAAGTCGGCGGTTGATACAGAGAACCGGTATTGAATACTCTCCCGTAGGAAGCCATTCCGACGAGGAGTTTCGATTTCGGGAGACCTCGCTGAAGAAAATAGTTGACGCTCTGATGAAGCGAGCCGTCCTGACACAAGTTCCCGGCCGGTGAATAGAGAGGAGAATTATGCCCCGAATGATTCGTCCAGCTCCCATGGAAATCGTACGTCATAATTCCGAACCAATCGACCAGATCCCGCAACGCCGGGATATCGTAGCCGTTCCGCCAGTCGGATGACGGTAATGCGATACTGATCGTCATCGTATCCTCAAGTTGCGAGACAACGGCTCTCAATTCCTGGACGAGCTTGACGAGATTGGGCTTGTCCGACGCATCGGGATATTCCCAATCGAGATCGATGCCCTCGTATCCATGTGTGATGCAGAACGCGATTAAATCTTCCGCGAATTTTTTCCGGGCATTCGTATCCGCGACCATCGGCGAAAAGCCGTCGGACTGTCCCCATCCTCCGACCGAGACGATCATTCTGACGCCGTTATCCCGCGCAGATTGAATCAACTGCGGATAATGGAAATAATCGTAGGTGCTGAGCGAACCGTTCGCATTCGGCCAGACGAAAGCGTGCGCGATATGCGTGAGTTTACCATACGGCACCTGGCCATGCGGATAGGAACTTTTACTCCACGCCATATAATATCCGAGCACTATCGGTTCGGCGGAATCGGCCATGTTTGCAACTGCTCCGATCAGGAACACCGCCGTCAAACAGATACGGACGAGTGGAAAGAATTTCATCGGTCGTATAATTCGCATCGATGTATTATCTCTTATAAGTTAAACCGGACACCGAGGATGATCCGGGTCGGATTCAGGAATAACGGCGCGGTATACCATCCGCGTGGATCGGGAGTTCCGTCCGGGAGCGTCTGGAACCATCCGGTCGCTTCGCGAATATGTGGCTTATCCCACTCGCCCCATTGATCCTCTCCTTTATTTTCCCCCTCGTAGAACGAGAGCTTGAGCGAATTGCGGTAGACTCCAAGCTGTTCGCTTGTCATATTTCCGATTGCGAGCCGTTTGGTATTCAGAAGATTCTGGACGGTCATGACGACTTCGAAATTTCCCCAGGGATACTTGAAATTTTTCGACGCCCTGAGATCGATATTCGAGTAGTCCACAATATCGACCCACTGTTGACGTTTTACATCGGGTTCTTCGGGATTCCAGAGGAATCGTCCGCCTGATCTCCATTCGAACAATACATTCACGTAAATATCGGCAAACGGAGTCATTGAACCGATCGACGGTCCCCAATCGGAAGGAGTGCGAAGATTCAGATTGATGTTGGCGCGGGGTACGGGGATATTCGTTGAGATGTTCGCAGTGCGTTTCTCGTCGCTCGCATCGAGACGGTTCTCGTAAATACGCTGCAACCCGGTCTGGCCGGCGCTCTGCAGCATATAGTCGTAGTTCGCCCAGAAGGATATGAATCTTCCGAATCTCCGTTCGAGCCTGAATTCGATGCCCCTGGTATCCATGTACCGGTCGGCCACGAAGCTTGTCACGTTGTTATCCCGATACCAGCTGACATACGTTTGACTCAGCGGTAAGTTGCGTACATCCTTGTAATAGAACGTCACATTGAAGAGGAAGCTTTCGAAAAAGCTCTGCTCATACCCGAACTCGTACGAGACAGTTCGTCCGAGCGGAAGATTCGGGGCAGGCACGCTCGTCCAACCCGGTCCGATCGCCGTATTGTAAAGAAACGATATTGACGGCCTTTGATAGAAATGCCCGTAATTAAAATACAACTTGCTCGACATTGTCACGGGAAAGGAAACGCCCATGCGGGGAGAGAGTTTCACCTGCGATTTACTCTCTTCTCCCTCCCAACCCGGCGGATTGCCGAGCAATTCGCGATAGGCAACCCATCGTTCGTAAGACCCCCAGTCTCCCGGAAGGTTTAGATAGATATCGTTGTAGAATTCCGCAAATGCGGGATCGAGCGGATGGCCGAACTCGAATGATTTCCTGTTTGATTTGAAATAGTCCATTCTGAAGCCGACAGTGGCTATCATTCCCTCGAATTCAAGCTTATCCTGCAGGTATGCGCCGATCTCGAGCGGCTTCGCATCGTAGTACTGCCAGATATCGGGCGTCCACATTCGCTCTGATTGAAGCCAGGTTCCGCTCTCGACGTGCAGGAGATTGTAGCTGACACTGAATCCGGTTTCCACCTGGTTGTGTCTTCCGAACTGCGCTACATAGTCGCCGGTGAATTCAGCGACCCATGAATATGAATTATCGTCTCGCTGCGTGCCGCCGTACATTCTGAACATACCAAGCTCGTCAAAGCCGAAATTCGTCGATGCATTCGGCGAGCCCCCCTGCGGGACGTTGAGGAACCTGTGCCCCCCCACGGTAAGCCAGGCGTCCGCCCGCGTCGTATCGAGCTCAAACGGGGCCAGCTTATTATCGGTATAGGCGAAGCGTGCGCTCAGGTTGTAGTACGACCGGGGCGTGATGGAATGGTTCAGCTGCACGCCGCCGAGGATGAATCTTTTATCAAAATACTGCAGCCTGCTCTTATTATAAATCTGGAAAATGCTTTCGCCGCCTATCAGCTGTGCCTGCCTCCTGACGCCGACATTCGTATTGTTGAGATGGCCGAAGCTGGCGGATATATCGAGCAATCCGCCATAGTTGCTCGCGCGCCCCTCGTTTAACGACGCGATCTTCGCATAGAGACCGTCGACAGAAAGCTTCATAGACGGGGTGATGCGTGTGGTGAGTTTCAACTGGGAGTTCCAGTCGATGTACGAATCCCGCGGGCCCAGAGGAAATGCGAACGGCGAATCTTCATATTTAAACCCGAGGAGAAACGTCGTCTTATCCGCGTATGCACCGAAAAGAGGAATCCCCGAGCCCGGCACGGGTCCGCTCAGGCTTCCTTCGACAAAGACATCCGGACGTCCGCCGACCCTGTATTGGGGATGGCGGAGTTTCCATAATTCAAGTTTCTGTTCGGGGGTCAGCGTTGCGCCCTCGGGAAGTTCAGCATATGTTCCGGTGGAAGGATCGTTCCATCCCCGGAAACCCCAGAAGATAGACGGAACCGCGGCGCTGTCCGCAGCTGTGCGGATACCGTTCATCGCATATTTTCCGGCAAAGACTTCGTAGATAGGAGAGTCGCTCGCCCATGGATTCTTACCGAAAAACCGGTCCTGGGATCCCGGCGTCATATCCACCTTCAGCGAAAGGGTATAACGATCTCTCATCCCTTCCCTTGTTACGATATTAACCAGACCCGACTGAATGCCCCCGTACTTCGCTTCAAAGCCGCCGGTCATCACTTGTACCTGCTGGATGGTCGTGGAGTTCAGCGTCAGATATGAATTCTCGGTTCTCGGATCCCGCAACGAGATGCCGTCGATGCGTATATCCGTTTCGCGGATCAATCCGCCGCGTACGCTGAGTCCCATGCCTTCATTCGTAGCAACGAGCTCGATCCCCTTCATCCTGTCGAAAAACTCGCTCACACGAACCAGCGGAACTTCCTCGATTCGCTGCACGTAGATGATCTCCTGCGTCCCCGCGACATCCGATTGAATAACGGGACGCTCCCAGACGACCTCCACGACTCCGATCTCGATCACCGTAGCGGGGAGAGAAAAGCTCACGTTGATCGTCCTGTTCGCATCGACGACGACGTGTGACTGGACGACCGTCGCATATCCCATCATCGACGCTTTCAGATTATATACTCCCGGGGGGACGTTGAGGATTACGAATTCTCCGTTCAGATCGGATGCAGCGCCGAGCATACCGTCGAATGCAACCGGATTGCCTCCGATCCATACGGTATCGATCATGACGTTCGAACCCGGAAGAGGTTGTCCCGATTCAGCATCCAGAATCGTCCCGGTGATTTTTCCGCGCCCCTGAGCGTCCGCCCGGTCTACGACGCCCGACAGGAGTATGAGAGCGGCTGCGAGCGTGAGGAGAATTCGGAACCGATAACCTTGCCTAACCATTGTGAGCTCCTTCGTATTGTTGGATACTCTCGGTAAAAAATAAAAAAGGGTACGGCTTTTTGAGAAAGCATCGTACCCTTTTCTCTGAAATGTAAACTGTTCAGGATAATGCCACAACCCGTACCCGGGGAGTAACACGCACGTTTGAAAGATGCGCTCCGCGCGCATGATTTAATTTTCTGGAACCCGGGCGTATGTATACCGGAAAGACGGGTTAATTGAGAATATTCGTGGATTGATGTGAAGGACCGCCGCCGGAATGCGGCGAAAATCTCTGCTGCCCCACATACACTCTTGGTTCGATCACCGAGATATGGAGTACCCATCTCTCGAATCCTTTGCGACTGAAGTGATTTGATAATTACACGCCCGGATAACCCGGTGCGTTACAGCATAAAAAGATTACCCGGACAAGCTGTTCATCCTTCCGGGTTTTGGTGAAGATTACTAAATAATTTTCAGATTGTCAATAGGTTGTATCGCGTAGATATACTATTCTTCTAACGCTCTTCTGACAAACCCCTCCCCTTTCTTGAGCCGGGTGAGAGCTTCCGCTTTCGACACTCCCCCGAGTTTCATGACGAGCGCGGTCTTAACATGTCCTCCGGCATCGCGGAGAACCTTCTCCGCCTCTTCGTAGCTCAATCCTGTGACGGTCATTACCACCCTCTTCGCACGCTCCTCGAGCTTCTGGGAATTCATCTGCAGGTCGACCATCATATTCTCATATATCTTTCCCATTCTGATCATCGCGGTGGTCGTCAGCATATTCAGCACGAGCTTCTGTGCCGTTCCGGACTTCATGCGCGTTGATCCCTGCACTACCTCGGGGCCGACTTCCGCACAGATCGCCACATCGACATCCAGATCGAATTCCGAGCGAGGATTGGTCGTCACGTACAATGTCCTGGCGCCCAGTTCCTTCGCTTTTTGCACGGCAGCGACTACGTACGGAGTCCGGCGGCTCGCCGCTATGCCGCAGACAACATCGTTCCCGCCGACGTTCATATCTATCATCGCCTGCTCGCCGTCCTGAGCTTTATCCTCCGATCCCTCAACAGCCCGGAAAACTGCATCGCGGCCGCCGGCCATAACGCCGACGATCATCTCGTGCGGCGTGCCGAACGTCGGCGGACACTCCGACGCGTCGAGGATTCCGAGACGTCCGCTGGTACCCGCTCCGACGTAGATCAGTCTCCCTCCCTTCCTGAAAACATCGACAAGTATGTCTACTCCCCTGGCGATATACGGAATTTCCTTCTCGATTGCGCGCGGTACCAGTTTATCATCGTTGTTGATAACATGGAGAATTTCGGCTGTTGACATCGTATCTATCATAATCGAGCGCGGATTGCGCTGCTCGGTTGAAAGTCTGGACAAATTTTCAAAAAGTTCTTTCGACATATCTACTCTGTTCCTGTGCTGGTTCTTTATTCATATCGACGGTTAATCACGCGAGGTTCATTCCCCCTCGTTGATGCCGGTCGGTTCGGCCACATCACGTTCGGGCTGTAAAGGCGCCGGTACCGCTTTTTCATACGTCAGACCCGCCCCTGCTGCCGCAACGCCCGGAATCGAAACCGGCAGCTTACCCGTCGGTATATTTTTGCCGAATATTGTTTCGACGACGGCTTCGACCGATGGTTCCGCGGAATGATAAGCGGTCAGATAGGCGTCGACATCCGGGAAATTATAAATAAAATACGGATCGCCGAGGGAAACGAGGATGAACGGTTGATCCATATCGATGATATGCTGCAACGCAGCGTGCATCTGCTCGGGAATCCCGATCTCACCCTGATACGACCGCGCCTGCACGTAGGATACCGCAATTACCACATCCGATTCCATCGCCCTTTGCGAGAGGGTATCGAATTCAATCCGGTTGCTCCGCGGATCGAGCCGTATCGTCTCGACGTTGGTATGGTATCCTCTCAACAACTGCGAGAAATACTGTCCGACCGGCTCATTCGGTTGAACGACGCGGGATCGTCCGACGTTCACGCGCAGGTCCTCGCGATCTGAGATAACGACGACCAGCACTTTCTTTTCGCTCGTCGGCTGCAGCGGCAGAACATCGCCATCGTTTCTGACGAGGGTTATCGACTTCCGGGCCGCTTCGAGGGCGAGATCCGCGTGCTCGCGGTTTGCGACGACCTGCCTGAATTTGTCGGTGCCCACGAACCTGTTTAGGTGAAGCCCGGAGATATATTTCATCGTCAGGATACGTCTCACCGAATCGTCGATCCGCGATTCGTTTAATCTTCCGGAACGAACGGCTTCAAGAATTGCGTAGTATGCGCTGTTCATATCCTGCGGCAGGAGGAGCATGTCGACGCCGGCTTCGACCGCCAGGACCGCCGCTTCGCCGGGCGAAAAGTTTGCCGTGATAGCGCGCATCTCGAGTGCATCCGAGACGATGAGTCCGCTGAATCCCATGTCTTCCCGTAAGATGCCCGTGACGATTTCGCGTGAAAGGGTCGCGGGTCTGTCGGGCTCGGCTGAGATAAGCGGAAGTGCAATATGCGCCGTCATCACGCTCAAGACTCCCTTTTCTATTGTCCTCCTGAAGGTATACAGCTCCTCCGTCTCCAGGTCTTCGCGATTATAGGTGAGGATCGGCAGGCGCATGTGCGAATCGGTTTCGGTAGCCCCATGTCCGGGGAAATGTTTCGCGGTCGCGATCATACCGCCGTCCTGGAGACCGAGCATATAGGCGGTAGCAAGCTCCGCAACCAGATCCTTCGCTTCACCGAACGATCTGAAATTAATGACGGGATTTTTCGGATTGAGATTCGGCTCCGTCACAGGCGCGAAGTTCTGCTGTATACCGAGCGCGGTCCCTTCGGCGGCGACCGCCCTTCCGATACGGTACACTAATCCGGCGTCCCGGGTTGCCCCGAGCGCCATCGCCGGGGGGAAGGATGTGGATCTGCGCACACGCATTCCCGGTCCCCACTCAAAGTCGGCGGAGAGCAGGAGCGGAACATCGGAGAATTGCTGCGCTTCGTTCGCACGCAAAACCATCTCGCTCACATCTCCCTGGAAAAATACCAGACCGCCCACCTTCAACTCGCGGATGCAGCGGATCATCTCCCGGTACTCCTCCGCGTCGCTGCTCAGGTAGTGCGCAAATGCGCGGGGAGCAAGCAGTTGACCCACCTTTTCCTCAAGCGTGAGACGGGCGAAGGTCTTCTCAACCCAGGGAATCCGCTCGTTGAATATTCTGTCGACATCGGCTTTCGATAGGATCCGGAATGATTCCCCCGGCATCCTGACAGACTCGCCTGACCCGGTGCAGCCAATAACGGACATAGCTATGACCATACCTATTGTTAATAGTTTATGCGAATTCATAGTGAACTCAAACTTTGTGTTTTATCGAATTCGTGCAATAGCCGGAGCGCCATCGCCACTGCCCCCTCTTCAGGTTTATATTTCGGCCTGAGCACTTTCACCCGGGGGAGCGATGATTTGATATGCTTCGTGACGATCGACGCGTACCCGCTATCGGATTGAAAAAGCCCGCCGACGTATGCCACGGGTATCGTTTTCCGGAATCCGAATTTCTTCACTCCGCACCCCAGCATACCGACCAGCTCCCGAGCATTTTCGTCGATGAGCGAACGTGCCGTTTTGTCGCCGGCTGCCGCGGCTTCGAAAACGGCGGGAGCGAGTTTCGACGGATGCAGTTTTTCCTTGTATACCCGGGAGATCAGAGATTCGGCGGAGTTTATTCCGAATTCAGACTCCATCAGCGAATATAACCGCGAGGATTTGTTGCAACCGTCTAAAAATCCCGCAAGCGATCTCAGCGCTCTCATTCCGAGTGCAGCGCCGCTACCCGGATCTCCGAGCAGTGGGCCCCAGCCTCCCGATCTTTTTATAGATCCGTCGACATCCCGTCCGTAGACGATCGATCCGGTTCCGGCGATAATGATGATGCCCGGTTCGCCGCCGAATGCCGCCTCAAGTGCGATATCGGCATCTCCGACGATCCGAATCCCCGCGGGTTTATAGGCTAATTTCTTCCATTTCTTCCTGATTGCAGCATAGAATGCTTCACGATCCGGTTTCCGTCCCGCACCTGCTGTCCCGTATACCACCATTCCCACACGGGACGAATTAATTCGGAAATTTTTGCAGACGTTGGTTACGACAGAGTGAAGAGTTGCGGCACACGCATCGGGACCCGCTGTCTGTAAATTGGAAGGACCACCTTTGTATTCGGAAAGGACATTCCCTTTTAAATCAGCCAATCGTGCAACAGTAGATGTGCCGCCTCCATCCACACCTATAACGAAGTGAAACGCTTTTATCATGCGAAGTGCCTGTATAATTCGGATAAGAGACGGAAAATAAAGTTAATGATATTACCCCTGAAAATCAATTGAAAACAGGCAATTCGTCAGAAACGTTTTTGATTAAAGATCAACTTTCCTATATTGTGCATAAGCTGTTTGATACGTACACGATCCCTCCCGCCTTGCGAATGCACAGGAGGGATTTCTGTTAATCTCAAATTAATAAAGATCAATGACGACAAGACCAATACCCGGATTTTCCACTCTCCTCGCTCTCACCGCGATCTTCCTTATGCTCGGTTGCCAAAAATCCGGAATACGAATACAGGCGCGTGAGCTCTCGGAGGGAGAATATATTTTTATTGAATATCAGACCTCTCGTTCCGGCGAGCTGCTCGAAGGGGAATTCCCCCGGGCACGAACTATCAACGGACCTACGTACATCTTCAACAGCGACGGGGCGCTCTACGCCCCCGGACTACACCCTGAAGAAGTCGACACGATGATCATATTACTCGCACGCACGGTCTCGCTCGGCGGAACCGAAGGCAGCGGCGTTTCCTCCCACCTCTCTCCGGTTGCATCCCTCCCTCATAAAGCAACCGAAATATCTCTTCTCCGAATCGGAGGAGACGGTTCCATCGTTCTCAACTATTTCGACGACGAGATCGGCATCGCACCTGGCCAGGAATGGACCTCATCAATCAGCCGGACCGATACCCTGTCGATCGGATCAGCGAAAACCGTAATACGTTTCACCCGTCGGGATGCTATCCTGCATAAAGGTATATTCAGAAAATCCGGCATCCTTCACTAACCTATCGGAACATGAATGATTTCCCCTATACAGTCTACACGATGTACATATACGTTTCTGCTGTGGCTCCTCTTTCTGGTATCCGCAACGGGAGCTCCGCTGCGGGACGTTCCCGTTACCGTCGTACAACCGGACGGTACTCTTCTGAACTGTTTTGCAAGCGGAGACGAATACCACAACTGGCTTCACGACGATCTGGGCTACACTATCATGCAACACCCGCGGAGCGGTTACTATGTGTACGCGGTCGTCGAAGCGGGACGGTTGGCCGCAACACCGCACATCGCTGGGAAATCGGACCCTCAAAGTCTCGGCCTTTCGCCCCGGGCAAACATCGCCCCGGAGGCCATCCTCCAGAGGCGCCGCGAATACCAGGAAGCCCAGACCTCGGCGAGCAGCCTATTCAAACCGGACGGAAGCGCATATACTGCCGCATCAAACCCCGGATTCATGCATAATATCGTTGTGTTCATTCGGTTCGAAGATGAAAATGAATTCTCCGAATCAACCGAAGTATACGATTCGCTTTTCAACAACAGCACTCCGAACAGAGTATCGCTCTACAATTACTACAAGGAAGCATCGTACGATCGTTTTTCGGTGACCTCGACATTTTATCCGATCCAATCGGAAACGAGCGTTATTTCATACAGAGATATATATCCCCGGGCATATTACCGGCCGTATAATGAGGAGACTAATCCCGGTGGTTACGACCCAGATATCCCCATGAACGATATCAACAACACCGACGGCCCCACTTACCGCGAGCATAATCTGTTCAGGAGGGCGATAGAAACAATCCGATCGAGTATTCCAACCGATCTCATCATAGATGCAAGCGGCAACGGCAGGGTCGACAATATCTCATTCATTATCTCGGGCCAGCCGGATGGTTGGAACCAGCTGCTCTGGCCCCATAAATGGGCGCTCTGGTCGCAGGAGGTATTCATACACGACAAGCGGGTTTGGGACTATACGCTCCAGCTCGCCGGCTCGATCGGAGTCGGCGTCGTAGCCCATGAACTGTTTCATTCGCTCGGAGCACCCGATCTGTACCATTACTCGCAGGACGGGCTTCATCCCGTGGGTCCGTGGGATATTATGGCGTTCACCTACCAAACGCCCCAGCATATGTCTGCCTATATGAAGTATCGCTACGGCAAGTGGATCGACGATATACCGGAGATCGTGGAGTCCGGAACATACGGGTTGCAGCCTCTGACTTCGCCGGTGGGAAATTGTTTTAAAATCCAGTCGCCCTTCTCACTCGACGAATACTTCATCGTCGAATACAGAAAACGATCATCCGTATTTGAAAACATACTGCCGGGCGAAGGCCTGTTGGTCTACCGGGTTAATCAGAACCGCGACGGAAGAGGAAATGCCCAAGGGCCACCCGACGAAGTGTATGTCTATCGGCCGAACGGCACTCCGTCGGCGAACGGTTCGGTCCTGTCGGCACACCTCGGAGCACACACCGGAAGAACGGAAATGAACGATCTGACAAATCCGGAGGCATTCCTATCGGACGGTACCTTCGGAGGTCTGTCTATATCGGGGATCGGAAATCCGGATGAAACTCTTCAGTTCTCAGTCTCCATAGATTACATTCCGCACGTCGTACTCGGCTTCGACAACGGCGCTCATACCGGAATCGGGGGCGGGGATAATCCGCTCGAGTTCAACGCAGCGATCCGGTTGACCGCGGACGAACTACAGGATTATTATGGCGGGAGCCTTAAAAAAATTCAGCTCCTGATCCGCGATGGCGTGGTCGACCAGATCGCCGTTCGCGTCTGGAAAGGAGGATCTATCGCCGGACCCGGCGTAATCGTTTACGAGGAGACGCCGGACTCGGTATTGCTATTCAACCAATGGTCTACCTATACGCTCGACGAACCCTTGAGCCTGGAACAGGATGAGGAGTACTGGGTCGGATACAGGATGTTATCTTCAGGCGGATATCCGGCGGGGGTCGATTCAGGACCGATGGTGGCAAATAAGGGGGGATGGATATACCTCAACGATCAGTGGCGGCAATTAACCGAGGTCAGTTCATCATTAAATTACAATTTTAATATCCGTGCGGTCATCGATCGTCCCACATCTTCACCTTTCGTTCCATCCCTGCCCGTGTCAGCCGGGTTACATCAGAACTATCCGAATCCATTCAATCCTACAACGACGATTCAATTCGTTCTTCCGTCCGAATCGACAGTACGGATAGAAATATACAATATGCTGGGCCAACGCGTTGAACGGCTCGTGAACGCAGTCCACCCAGCCGGTTCTCACAGCATAGTCTGGAATGCCGGCGTTTCATCCGGGATCTATTATTACCGGATGGAGGTCAGCTCTCCCGACGGAGCCGGCTCGCCGTCGGTGTTCACCCGGAGTATGATCCTGCTGAGATAAGCCGCGGGCATGAACGCCGGTAGAAGCGGTGATCCGGCTCGTGTGAGCGGGTCATCGCTTTCGATGTTTTCCCCGTGATAATTCATCGAACCAGCATCATCCGTTTCGTCTCCGAGTGCGAACCTGCGAGTAAGCGATAGAAGTATAATCCGCTGGGGAGTCCGCCGGCATCGAAAGTATAGTCATAATGCCCCGCGGGTTTTAGTTCATCGACCAGCACCGCAACCTCTCTGCCGAGCATATCGAATACTATCAGACTTGTATGGATTTGTTCCGGAACCGAGAAAGAGATCCGGGTTGTCGGATTATACGGATTCGGATAATTCTGGTAGAGTGTTATCGTTTCGGGGATCGGCGCTGTGCCCTCTTTCCCGGCCCGGGTGATCTCCTGATACAGCGCGAACTTTATCGCATCCGCCCTGAGTACATCGCCGGAGGTATTCGTCCCGTCGTTCACCACGCGCATCTCGACTTCAACGTTCGCCGGTAGCTCCGATCTCATAATGTTCACCCATGCGCCGCTCCCGAGGTTCTGATCCATATGAACAGAATCCGCATCCACACCTTCGATAGATAAAATGTACAACGCCCTGTTCACCGAGTTCACGGTGGTCGGAACGATCTGATATAAATCGTATATTCCCGTGTACGGAAGGATCGCGGTGAAATGTGCGCTTGCATGGACGGCACTTGCAAAAGAATATCTGCTCGACGGACCGTGAGCCTGTGCTACGCTCGTATGCCAGGCGCCTTGTTCCCGGTATCGCAGGGAGTCCTCGTTATCGATGACGATAAAGAATGTTTGCACGTCGGCAGAGAACGGAATTCTGAATTCCGGACGCCTCGGATCGTTGCTCGACACGACGATGGTATCGAGCACGGGTGCGACCTCGCCAGAATAAAATGAGAGACGAACAATAGATTGATCCATCGGTGGAATATGGAGCGGAAGCTCAATATCGGCTCGAAGCGTATTCTCCACCGAGCGCACATCCGTAATTTCCAAGGGTTCTATCCCCCGGTTGATGACCGATACATCCACCCGTACGGTATCGCCTTCACTCACCTCTCCGAGATCGACGAATTGTGGTTCGATATGAATATCCCTATCCCGGACAAGCGCCGATAGCTTCAGCACCGGGGCCGGGAATACAGCCGTCGCACCGTTTTCCGAAAAGCCCGTAACCTTCAATGAGAGCACGGACCCGCCCATCAATTCGAGATTCGAAACAAAATTCCATGTATATACCGGCATAGTTTCCGGGAATTGTCTCTCTGCCAGAATCTTTTCACCGTCGAGAATCTGAAACCGCATGGACGCTATCCGCATGCCGGGATCGGGAATCTGCATAAAGATATTATACCGTCCCGAATGTTCGATCGGGATCTCACGGTATACGGCCGCCGAATCGCCGGCAGGTATCGAAGCGGCTCGTCCTTCCTGAAACCAGGCTTTCTGTTGAACCGATTGCCACACGCCGAACGGTTCGGAGTAACCCGCTTCGCCGACGTCGAAGTAAACGTCGTCGGGCAGGTACTGAATGAATGCTATCCGGAGATTACCGGTAGTGTCGGTAACCGCTACCCCCGCCTTCGCAAGTTCGCGGAGCGGAAAGCCGTCTTCCGAGATCCATTCGAGAGGACCGGATTGTACCATGGGGACGATCCGGTAATCTTCAAAGACATCCTTGATCGCCACGAAGGGTACCGTCTGGAATATCGGTTTATCGGCACTCACCCTCAGCCTCACCGTTTCTCCCTCACGTACATCCTCGAGTGTAACGAACGGAGGCGGTTCACCGTAAAGATCGCGCCATCGCTGCATCGCTTCAACCGCAGTCGTATAGCGAAACGTGACATCCGGATACTTTTCATCGGCGGCATGCGCAAACTCATTGATTTTCAGAATGTTGTCGAGGAAATCTGTCTCCGGGAGATGCGCCCAGAAACAGACGACCTGATCGACACCCTGATCCGCTTTTTCGAAAATATCGTCCATGAGTTGCTGCGTCACCCTGCCGAAGAAGAGCGACCGAACGTTCCAGCCTTTCCCGTCTCCGGGCACCTGATAATCGCCGGGAGCGGGCCGGTAGGGTACGAATTCCGCGGAAGCGCGCGACCAATCGAACGTATTGTCCAGAGGCTCGGTCGTATCCTTTCGCTTTGCGGGCCAGTCGTTGTGCATGCTGTACGGAAGCAGTTCATCGAGCACCGCCTGCCACTCGTTGTCCATATAATGCCACCCGCTGCGGAACGAGACCGGAAAGACATCCTCTTCAAGGAGAAACTGCGCCAGCGTGAAGTCCCAGTCGTCTTTCAGTTGCATGAAAGTCTCGGTCTGATTCCACCAGAATTTTCCGTCCCCGGAGTAATCGAACCAATCGAACGTGTGATAGTGCAGTGAAAGTTCGTCGCCGTACTCCTGAATCGCATCCATATGAAATCGTTTCATGAGATGCAGCGTCATGATGTTCGGCACGGGAATGTTCCGATTTGTTGCATACCGGAATATGTTACCCGCCATCATCCACCAGGTGAGCTTCAGCGGCGTGCCGTACGAATCCACGATTCCGCTGCGGAATCCCGGATCCATAACCAGGTAGGCATTACGTTGTGGATCGGTATATAAACCGAAATTATAATAGTTGTGATATTGCGCAACGTTCATTCCCTCCCATATCGCGGTATCGGATCCGAGCACAAGGTGGACTTTCCCCTGTCCGAGACCGGCGAACGTCGGGAATGCGGCGATAAGCAGAAGAATAAATGAAAATTTCTGAAAATTCATATTCGTTTGTCCGGGTTGTGTTGCGGTTCATAAAAGAAGTAATACGAGGATAGGCCGCGGAGATGTTCCATGAATTGCAGGCGGGAGTTCCCGCTCTCCGGCGCAAGGTCGACGTCCGGATGGGATCTCCGATCGGAGATGGTGAAAATATTTGGAATATAGACACAGCAGCCCCCTATCGAATCGACACGTACAACAAATCGGTCAAATACATCGATGAAATATATTATAAATTAAATATTAGCGGGAAGCAAGTCGGATAAATTGATTTTCCGATTTAGTATAGTTACTTTGTGAAACATATGCAGAAGCATATCCTTTCACTATTCCGTCTCATCGTATGAATCCTACTATCATGAAAACTCTTCTTCTTTGTATACTCTTATGTGCCGCTGCATGTTCGCTTCCGGAACGGGAGCGGGTACGGATCGGCGCTGAAGTCCTTCTCGAAGATTCGCTCAATCTCGTCGCGGGGAAGAACGTCGGACTCATTACCAATCACACCGGTCTTCTTCCGGACGGCAGGCACATCGCCGACGTCATGCACGAACATCCCGATATTAACCTGGTCGTATTGTTCGGACCCGAGCACGGTATTCGCGGCGATGCCGACCGTGAGGTCGGCCATGGAACGGACCCGGCAACCGGACTCATGGTCTACTCGCTCTACGGAGACGTCCGGAAACCGACTCCCGAGATGCTCGAAAACGTCGACGTTCTGATTTTCGACATACAGGATGTCGGCGCGCGATTTTATACCTACATCTCAACCATGAACAATGCGATGGAAGCGGCCGCCGAACAGGGGAAGAAATTTATCGTGCTCGACCGGCCGAATCCGATCACCGGTTCCTACGTCGACGGAAATATCCTGGAACCGGAGTTTCACTCGTTTGTCGGAATTCAATCGATTCCGGTTACCCACGGCATGACTGTCGGCGAACTCGCGGCGATGTTCAACGGCGAGGGGTGGCTCAATTCGGACGAATCGGCGGATCTGACCGTCGTGACCGCAAAGAACTACAACCGGTCGATGTGGTATGATGAAACGGGTATCCCCTGGATCAAGCCTTCGCCGAACATGCTGAGCCTGAACACTGCCGTCGTATATACGGCGACATGCTTCCTCGAAGGTACGAACGTATCTGAGGGACGGGGAACCGAGACCCCGTTCGAATATCTCGGGGCGCCATGGGTCGATGGAACTCGACTCGCGGAGGTACTCAACTCGCACGAACTCCCCGGTGTGATCTTCGAGCCGGTACTGTACGTTCCCGGTGAAATTGTCGACGGCGTCGCCATTTACCCGCCGAAATTTGCAGGCGAGACGGTTCAGGGCGTCTATCTGAACGTCACCGACCGCGACGCGTTCAATCCCGTAGGAACCGGCGTATATATACTGCACGCACTGGCGACTCTTTATCCGGATCGCCTTCAGTGGCGGAATGCACGTATGGATAATCTCTGGGGGACCGATAAAGTGCGGACTATGATCAACGACGGAATGTCTCCGGCGGAGATTATCGAACGCTGGCAGCCCGATCTGGATCAATTTATGGCTACCAGGGAAAAGTACCTGCTATACAGGTGACGCGAACGTCAACCGGATGTCAGTACGATTAGCTTACTCTCTACCTCGGGATCCCTCTATGTCTCAGAAAAAACCTGAATATCGTAACCCCTGGACCTGGGTTCCGTCCCTCTATTTCGCCCAGGGAATTCCTTACGTGATCGTCATGTTCGTGACCGTCATCATGTATAAGCGGATGGGGATATCGAACACGGATATCGCTCTCTACACGAGCTGGCTTTATTTACCCTGGGTAATCAAACCACTCTGGAGTCCGATCGTCGATCTGCTGAAGACGAAACGCCACTGGATCGTAGGGATGCAGCTCCTTGTCGGCGCCGGACTTGGGGCAGTTGCACTGACACTCCCCCTCCCCAATTTCTTCCAGATAACCATCGCAATATTCTGGCTCATGGCGTTCAGCTCCGCTACCCATGACATCGCTGCGGATGGTTTCTATATGCTCGGCCTCTCGAAACACCAGCAGGCATGGTTCGTCGGCGTACGCAGTACCTTCTACCGTCTGGCCATGATCACCGGTCAGGGAATATTAATAATTATTGCCGGTTATATCGAGAGCAATACCGGCCTGCCGGATGTCGATCTCCCGGTCAACGCGACCGCGCAGCATGATCGCAGCGCGATTATGCATCCGGACTTATTGGATATACGCGAATCCGAGGGAGAGTTGAGAATCGTCGTACCCATGGAAACGATCGAGATCACCACCGTGAGATTGAGGCGAGCCGAAGCGGATTCGCTCGTCGGTTTCGCCCGCAAATGGAATATCGAAAAAGGATTTATTCTCCCCGGCAAGGAGGACGAGCGTGATGCGGACGAGAAGACGCCTTCGTTGTGGAGCAGACTTGTGGCGTCGAATGTCGAAGGGTTCCTGCGAAAATATTTCGCGCCGGAAACGGATCGGAGTCCCGGCATCGATGAAGCGGGCAATTTAGCATTTGTCTATTTTCATCTGAGCGGAAAACCGGAAGAAGGCAGAGAAGTCGTGGTGAACGTAGGCCGGAGCAGCGGGGATACCAATATCATGCTGGTCGAAGGCGAGCGCTTCGTATTCACGGCCGAGAACTGGAACATTCCGGCCATCGCCGTCATACAAATCGATCCGAAACTCGATTACGCTGCTGCGGCCGTTTTCTCGGCGCGTGCGGGCAATATACCGCTTGCATGGTCGATCACATTCTTCTTCCTCGCAGCGCTCTTTCTTGTATTTTTCATATATCACAGGTTCTTCCTTCCCTATCCAGCGGCGGATAGACCCGCCGTCCGGGACGGCTCGGAAAGCATTATGGCGGAATTCCTCAGAACATTCGCGCTGTTCTTCAGACGTAAGAAGATCGGTCTCATACTTGCGTTCCTATTGCTCTACAGGTTCGCTGAAGCGCAGCTGGTGAAGCTTGCTTCCCCGTTCCTGCTCGACAGGCAGGAAGTCGGCGGGCTCGCGCTTACAACCGGGGAGGTCGGCTTCGTATACGGAACCGTCGGATTGGTCTCTCTTACCGTCGGGGGCATCCTGGGAGGCATCCTTGCCGCGCGGAACGGACTGCGATACTGGCTCTGGTGGATGGTCGCTGCGATCACGCTCCCGAACATAGCTTATGTATTTCTCTCATATACGCTCCCGGACAGTTTTTTCCTCATCAACCTGGCCGTTGCGGTCGAGCAGTTCGGTTACGGATTCGGTTTCACCGCTTATATGCTTTTCATGATCTACGTATCGGAGGGGGCGCATAAAACCGCACACTACGCCATATGTACGGGATTCATGGCTCTGGGTATGATGATCCCGGGAATGTTCAGCGGGTGGGTTCAGGAGATCATCGGATACCAGCATTTCTTCGTCTGGGTGGTGATCGCTACCATACCGACCTTCATCATTGCATACTTCATCGATATCGATCCGGAATTCGGGAAGAAGAAAGCGGAGGAAGGCGAATAAAAGATATTAGAGCGCTGAAAACGAGCAAAAGGAATTTTCAAACGCTGAGGATGCAGAGATGGATAGGTGTTGCTCTCCCCTGTCTCTGCACCCTCCGCATATTAATAGATAGAACTCATCACCGGGGCAATGTGCCGTGAAAGTGCGACGCGTTTGTCAAGCTCGTCGCTGAAGAAATACTTCTATCTTCATTTCACCAGCACCATAGATTTCTTATCGGCGAATCGTTCACCTCCGTTCCCTGAGACCGTTAAACTGTATATATACAATCCGCTTGCAAGCGATCCGGCGTCCCACAGCGCTGAGTAATATCCCGCTTCTTTGTGCTCGTCAACCAGACGCGCTACCTCTCGTCCGATAATGTCATAAACCTTCAGGCTTACCATCCCTCCTTCGCGAAGCTGATAATCGATCT
>CAZBUK010000040.1:0-33166 GCA_964495085.1 uncultured Ignavibacteriales bacterium | reverse complement strand
ACCCGATTATCTTTTTATTCGAGGTTATGGCGAGCGTAAGTTCCGGTTCCGGAACGTCCCAGGTGGAATCCTTCCTGATGGCAACCTTCCCGCCATGTCCGATGGTACGGTGTTTTGCCGCCTTGAAGAATAGCTCGGGACGGTCGGCTTCGTATACGCGTGCGTAAAAATCTCCACCCCCGGCTTCTTTCGATTCTTCCTGCCTGCCGAGTTTGCTGTTGAAGTAGGTAACCCCGCTCGCCCAGATTTCCTGACTTTCCAGAGGCGGTTCCAGGTTGCCTGAGATCAGTTGCTTTCCGTTTTCAACTGGGGAACCCGCCGAAACGAGTCCGGATAATTTTTCATACAGCCGGTCGTCGTTGATGAACCCATCCCAATCCCGCGTATCGGCAAGATAGAATGAATCCCGGTGTTCGACGATTATGCCCTTGCTGGTCTTATAAATTTTCATAAGCGTACGGTTAGTTTAGAGAAACTGATATACGATGAAAAGAATGAGAGCGGCTGAAGTTCCGAGTATAAGGGTACTGAGACTGAAGAGCCGGTATCCCGTCTTGACGTCCATTCCCGACATCTGTGTCACAACCCAGAAGTAGCTGTCGTTCGCATGGGAAAATACGGCGGAGCCGGCACCGATCGCGAGTACGACGACTGCTTTCTGGATTTCCGAATTGAATCCGAGAGTTGCCATCATCGGCATCAAAATCGACGCGGCAGTTATCAAAGCGACTGTCGATGAGCCCTGTGCGGTCTTGATCGCAGCCGCGAGCAGGAACGGCAGCCAGATGCTCAGGTTCACGTCGGAGAGGGTGGAGCCGAGCACGTCCGCGATACCCGAGTTCTGGAGCACCCTGCCGAACATACCCCCTGCCCCGGTGATGAGCAGGATCGATGCTGCTGAGGTAATCGCCTTGCCTACCCATCCCGATGTCGAGAACATTTCCCGATCGGGATGCTTCGGCAGCAGAAATGAGAGGAACATGCCGATGAGCAGGGCGATAACCGGTTCGCCGATAAAGAGGAGAAAATCCTTCAGAAAATATTCACTCTCGCCGTCCAGCGCCCGTATCAGCGATCGGGATACGATCAGCACGATTGGGACGACCACGGGGAGAGACGACTTCAGCGTTCCCGGAGCTGTTCTCATACGCTCGTCGATTGTCGCCTCGTCGATATCGGGATTCGGATCGATATAGGTTCCTGCTACATATCGGACTGCGAAAAGAATGACGACAACAAGAGCAAGTGCGCTTACCGGGATTCCGAGCAGCATTACCAATCCGATATCGGCATTCAGAATACCCGCCGCGGCAATGGGTCCGGGGGTGGGGGGGACCATCGTATGACTTGCGGTCAGACCGATGGCGAGAGCGACCGCCGATGCAGAGAGAGTAAGGCCGGCCTTCTTGCACAGACTTTTCGTGAGCGGGGAGAGAAGCAAAAATCCGCTGTCGGCGAATACCGGTATGGAAACGAAATAGCCGATGGATCCCATAGCCGCAGGCACCCGTTTCCGTCCCGTAATGCTGAGGACTTTTTCGGCCAGTCTGTAAGCTCCTCCGGAGTTCTCCAGGAACGCTCCGATGATCACACCGAGGACGATGAGCAGTCCGATGTTCCCGAGCGTATTGCCGAACCCCTGATTTACCGAAACGACTATTTCATTGAGCGGCATCCCGGCGAGCAATCCGTACAGAATCGCCGTCAGGAAGAGAACGATAAACGGGTGGATCTTATACTTCGCGGTGAAGAGAACGATAAGCGCGATGCTGATAAGGAGGTAGACGATGGTCATGGACGATCCGATCAGTGCAGGTCCCGGGTCACTTCGGAACCGGATCCGCCGCGAAGGAAATCGAGATCGGCGCCGAGGTGCGCCTGTTGTACATGATCCAGGTGTAGGCGCACATATCCCCTGGTCGTCGGGGGTACCGGCGGTTTCCACGCCGCCCTTCTTATAGCGAGTTCATCCTCGGAAACTTCAAGAACCAGCTTCCGATTCGGCACGTCGAGAAGGATCGAATCTCCGTTTCGTACGAGTGCAAGCGTGCCTCCTACCGCCGATTCCGGAGATACATGCAGGACGACGGTTCCATACGCCGTCCCGCTCATACGGCCGTCGGAAATACGCACCAGGTCTTTGATACCCTTACGGATGAGTTTTTCCGGCAGATCGACATTGCCGACTTCGGGCATACCCGGGTATCCCTTCGGACCGACTCCCTGCAACACGATGACGGAGGATTCGTCGATCTCGAGATCCGGATCGTCGATGCGATTGTGATAATCTTCGATACTCTCGAATACAACTGCTCTGCCGTGGTGCTGCATTAACCGTTCGGTCGCGGCGGACGGTTTGATGACTGCTCCGTCTTCGCATAAGTTGCCTTTGAGCACGGCGATGCCTGCCTCATGCTTGAACGGTGCGTCGTATCGTGCGATCACGCTGGGGTTATAGCAGACGGCGGAATTACTGTTTTCGACGATGGATTTCCGGTTGACCGATATGGTATTTGTATGGAGGTGCGGTGCGAGTTCTCTGATCACGACCGGCAATCCGCCGGCATAGAAATAATCCTCCATCAGAAATTCGCCCGACGGCATGAGGTTCACGAGCAGGGGTATCCTGCTTCCGATCGTGTCGAAGTCCTCCAGCTTGAGCTCGAGGCCGATTCTTCCCGCCAGAGCCAGGAGATGGATGATGAGATTGGTCGAACCGCCGACGGCGGCGTTCACGATGATCGCATTTTCGAACGCTTCTCGGGTTAGAATTTCGGAGAGTTTCAGATCTTCCTTCACCATCTCGACGATCCGTCTGCCCGATAGTTGTGCCATGAGCTTTTTCCGCGAATCGGCGGCGGGGATTGCCGAGAACCCCGGCAGCGTGAGTCCCAATGCCTCGACCATCGTGGCCATCGTCGATGCGGTTCCCATGGTGTTGCAGTGTCCGTCGCTCCGCGCGGAGCATACTTCGGCTTCGAGAAGGTCCTCATCCGAGAAATTTTCGGTCTGTTGTTTCTCTTTGATCTTCCAACTGAACGATCCGGAACCGATCGTGCCGCCTCTGAAGCGTCCGCTCAGCATCGGTCCTCCCGGCACCACGATCGTGGGCAGATCGACGCTGCAGGCGCCCATCAACGTGGAGGGCGTCGTCTTGTCGCATCCCGTCAGAAGCACGATGCCGTCGAGCGGATTGGCTCTGATCGATTCCTCGACGTCCATGCTCGCGAGGTTCCGGAAGAGCATGGTCGTGGGCCGCATGATCGTCTCGCCGAGCGACGTCACGGGAAATTCCAGCGGGAAGCCGCCTGATTCCAGGACTCCCCGCTTCACGATATCCGCGAATGTCCTGAGATGCGCATTGCATGGGGTAAGCTCGGACCACGTATTGCAGATGCCGATCACCGGTTTGCCGCGAAAATAATCGTCGGGATATCCCTGGTTTCGCAACCATGCCCGATGTACGAAACCCATTTTCCCGGAGCCGCCGAACCATTGCCGGCTTCTGAGTCCCTTGCTGTCTTTCATAGTGCATCAACCGTGTTTAATGACGAATGGATTTGACAATCGGAAATTTTCATCGCCGGTTTATCTGCATTTTTCAGAAGTATACTACCCGGACATTGAAATTCCGAAGGACGGATACCGGAAAATATTCATCCGGGATTACAACGAATATTATACAGATAATAAAAATATGAGTGTATGGAACAGCGATGGGTGCTGATTCAGCTATGCAATTCCGGATTGTCGATCCGGCGCCTGACGGACATACCGGGCATAACCTTTGATCCGTGTGAGGTCAGAATGTATAGTTCAGCGTAATATGATGAAAGGCTCCGATTTTACCGAGCGACGTGAATGCATAGTCGACGCCGTATTCTTTGACAACGACGCCGAATCCCGCGGAGAAGCCCTCCAAACCGATCGTCGTTCCGATCTTCAGGTCGCGCCGCATTTCGTTCCGGTAGCCGAGCCGCAGCCGCACCACGTCGCTCACGATAAATTCACCGCCTATCGTAAATCCGCGAAGGCGTTCGACGGCGTTATCTCGTTCTTCGTTCACATTATGGAAATTGAGATTGAGCAGAAGCGGCAGATGTTCAAGTTTTTTCGAAACGCCGAACTTCAGGTCCAGAGGTAAGGATTCACGCAGTCCCGCATAGGTCGTAATTTGCCGGCCCAGGTTCAGAATACTTGCACCCAGAGTCAAGTCGAACTCCGGTATGTAATACTGGATTCCAAGGTCCGCGGCAATCCCGGTAGAAGTATGTTTCGGGGTCAATCCGGAGTAGAATAATTTTGCGCTGACTCCGTAGGATAAATTTTCGCCATAGAGCCGGTTCGCATAGCTAACGACGAGCGCGAGTTCTGAAGAGGAATAGGTGCCGAGCAGGTTCTCGTTCTCGTCGATCTCCTGCATCTCACCATAGCCCGTATAGGCGATACCCGCACCAACCCAACCGTAATCGCCGATCTGCCGGGCGTAGCTCAGAAATCCGGTATGTATATCGACCACATTCTTAAAATAGCTCATCGATACGCCCGGACGGGAGAGATTATACAGCCCCGCGGGATTGTAGAAAACCAAAACGGGATCCTGACGGAGTGCTACTGCGCTTCCACCGATTGCGGCGGTTCTGGCCGAAGCGTCATTGGTGATAAACTGGTATATCGTTTTCCCTCCCGCCGCATCCGAATTGAAAGATATGAACAGGGAGAAACATACTGCAACACAAAGAGAACGGAAAGGATGATGTAATTTCACTCAAATCTCCTGTCACTTCAAAAACAAATAAGCACAAAAAATCTACATAAATATACTCTTAAATTCAACATAATTGCTATTTGTGCCGATATTTATTATCTTGACACGTTTAAAAAATTGCAATTATTATCAAGCGAAGGTTATCAGAGCATGAAGGACGGAATACACCCCGAATATACGACATCAATTGTTACCTGTGTCTGCGGAAATACGTTCACAACCCGGTCGACTGCGGGTAATCTGAAGCTCGAGATATGCTCAAATTGTCACCCGTATTTCACGGGGAAGCAAAAGCTGGTCGACTCTGCCGGTCGCGTTGAGAAGTATATGAAAAAGTACGGGAAAAAAAGCGAATCGGGCGATTCCGATGAGCAATCGACGAATCTCTAAATACCCCGCAGTATAATCCAAGCAACGGAATGTATTCTCATGCATTCCGTTTTTGTTTTGTAACCGGTTCCGTGGTAAAACAAACTTTCCCCCGGATCTCTTCAGGATAAACCGTTGCAAATCATCATCGTTGAAGATATCGGATACAGAAAATTCCTACCGCTGACTGCGACCCGCCCGGTTTTTGATCTTATCTGCGGCACGCTCTCTCTTTCGGACAGGATCCGACGATATTTTCCAAAGCAAGATATCCGGTTTTTAATGCGCCGGGAACTGCACGCAGTCCATGCGGAAAGAAATCCCGGCGTTCGGTTTGACGCGGCAACTTCGGGCGAGCGGCTCTTCCTGAACGGCCGGATCCTTGCAGACGATACGCTCGCACGATTCGTGAAGCTGGCAAGAAAAGCGAAGCGCCCGGTCGTCGGACTCAGCTCGGATGTATGGGCCTGTCTCTATCTTCCGAACGGCGCGGATTTATCCGATCCCGAAAAGCTTACACAGATAGACGGTCCTGCCGCTTCGGAAATCGAGCGTGAGGATATACAGTTATCCGTCGTCTCATATCCCTGGGATATACTTAGTTTCAACGCCGACATGATCGGTCGCGATTTCGAGTTCATATCCGGAAAGATTAAAAAGAAGATTCAGAGTCCGGTGCCGAAGCTGGCCGGTCTCCTCCGGCGAAAGAATATCATAATCCGTTCCGGCTGTTCGATCCAGCCGCTGAGCGTCATCGACGCATCGGAAGGCCCGGTCATACTCGAAACCGGAGTAGCCGTTCAGTCGCATGCCTATATCCAGGGCCCCGTATGGATCGGCAGCGGCACGATCGTCAGAGCCGGTGCACGAGTTTCCGGAGGATCGTCGATCGGCGAGACATGCAGAATCGGTGGCGAAGTTACGGCATCGATCCTGCAGAGCCATAGCAACAAAGCGCACGACGGGTTCCTCGGGCATGCATACATCGGCCAATGGGTGAATATCGGTGCGGGAACCAATAACAGCAATCTGAAGAATGATTACGGCCCGGTTACCGTAATAATAGACGGTGAACCGGTCAATACCGGGCGGCAGTTCTTCGGAATGATCGCCGGCGACCACAGCCGCACTGCGATAGACACTTCAATTAATACCGGGAGCGTGATCGGCGTCGGCTGCAATATATTCGGATCCGACTTCCCGCCCAAGTACCTGCATGACTTTACATGGGGAGGATCGGACGTTGTGCGGACGTACGACTTCGGAAGGTTCGTCGAAAGCGCGAGAGCGATGATGAAGCGTCGCGGCCGCGACCTCACCGAGGCAGAGCTCTCGGTGTTGCAGGGTATTTTCGATATACGGAAAGAAAAGAATGCTCGTGGAAGAAAATCAGATTAAACAACAGGATACTTCGCTCTATTCCGGTGTCCGGGGAATTGCAATCAAAGTCCTGAACCGGGTCGAGCGGACTGATTCCTATCTCGACAAGCTGGTGACGAACGAGCTGCGATCGGGAGAGCTCGGCGATCAGGATAAAGGATTGCTGAACGAGATCGTCACCGGCGTCGTCCGGTGGCAGATGAAGCTCGATTGGGTGCTGAACGGCTTCTACCGCGGGAATTTTCCCAAAGCGGACGTGAACGTGAAGAATGCGATGCGCGTGGCGCTCTACCAGATGATGTTCCTCGACAGGGTTCCCCACCATGCCGCCGTTAATGAATCCGTCGAATTCGTGAAACGGCTTCGCGGAGAGAAGTATGCCGGCGTGGTGAACGGTGTTCTTCGCAACATCCAGAGACATCTCGGAGAGATCAGGTACCCCGATAAGGATGAGAATCTCGTCCATCATCTCTCCGTGTTTCATTCACATCCGATCTGGATGGTCAAGCGATGGGTCGAACGCCTCGGAAACGAAGAAGCGGAAAAACTTCTCGTTGCGAACAACGAGAAGCCGCCGCTCACCGTTCGGATCAATAAGACGCGGATCAATCCCGCGGAATTCATCAAGTTGCTCGAAAAAGAAGGGATCGAATTCGAACCCTCGCCATATCTCGATCACTACCTGCGGCTGAAGGGATCCGGCGGCATGGCCCAGGTCGATATGTTCCGCAAGGGATATTTTTCGATCCAGGATGAGAGCGCGGGTCTGGCGGGTAAGCTCCTCGATCCCCAGCAGGGAGAACGGATCATCGATCTCTGCTCGGGTCCCGGCGGTAAATCCATGCACATCGCCGAGATCATGAATAATACCGGCGAGGTGATCTCGGTGGAGAAATATGTCTCGAGAGCCGATCTTGTCCGGAACTCGGCCGAACGGCTCGGTCTCGGCTCGATCAAGATGCTCACCGAGGATGCACACGACCTCGAAACAAAGATCGCCGACCGCGTGCTCGTCGATGTGCCGTGCAGCGGACTCGGAGTTCTGAGGAAAAAACCGGACATCAAATTGAAGCGCGAATCGACTGAAATCCCGAAATTGACGCAGATCCAGTATAAGCTCCTCGAAAAAGCCGCAACACTGACCAAACCCGGGGGGATTCTGGTCTACAGCACCTGCACGATCGAGCCTGAGGAGAACGATATCGTCGTTCAGCGTTTTCTCGAAAACCACAAAGAATTTACACTTGATGACCCGACCTCGTTCGTCAGCAAAGACTTTGTAACGCCCAGGAAAACGGTCGAGACCTATCCGCATATCCACCGGATGGACGGCTCATTTGCCGCCCGGCTCAAGCGGTTGTACTGATATTCCGAACCCACGGAGTTCCCATGTCAACGATGAAAGCGGTGCTGAAACCGAAACCACTCCCGGGTAAGGAGTGGAAAAAAGGATTCGAAATCGACGACCGGCCGGTGCCGTCGATACAACGGCCGTCCGATGTCAAGTTCAAAGTCGTCGCCGCAGCGGTATGCGGGACGGACGTCGGGATCTATAATTCGAAGGATTCGCTGCGCGACTCGATGCAGCCGATCGAATTCGACGAGGTTATAGTCGGACATGAATTCTGCGGACAGATAGTCGAGGCGGGAAGCAATGCCTCGGGGATTATAGCCCAAAAAATCTTCGATGCATCGAAAAGTTTTCCCGACGGATTGCCGGAATCGTTCAGGGGAAAATCGGTATCCCAGCTCGCCGGCATGAAGAACCTGATAGATCTCGTCCATGAACACATGTACGCCACGGCGGAGATGCATGTCACATGCGGAACATGCCTCCAGTGCCGCAATAACGAAAAGCACGTCTGCAGGAATACCGTCATCAAGGGAATTCATGATAATGGCTGCTTTACCTCGTTTCTGACCGTTCCCGCCGAGAACGTGGTTCTCTTCGGCAAAGGAGAGATCCCGCCGGAGATCATAGCTTTCATGGATGCTATAGGAAATGCGACACACACGGTCCAGGCGGCATCGGTTGAGGGTAAGGCGGTGGCGGTGCTCGGGTGCGGCGTACAGGGACTGATGGCGATCGCGGTGGCGAAGCATGCGGGAGCCAGGCGCATCTTTGCGACGGATGTCTCCCACGGTATATTCACACACGATAAGCTCGTGTCGACCAGGTTCAGACTCGCGCAGGCATACGGAGCGGACGAGTGCTTCGACGTCTCGATCGACAGCGAGCAGGAAAGATTTTATCAGACGGTACTCGACGCAACGGAGGGTGCGGGCGTCGATGCGGTGCTCGAGATGTCGGGCAACTATAAGGCTTACGAGGATGCATTTCGTGTAGTCAGGATGGGGGGGATGATGGCGTTGCTCGGCATACCCGGCGGGAAGATGGTTGTCGATTTCTCGAAGGATATAATCTTCCGGGGCGTGACGGTGCACGGTGTCATCGGGAGGAGAGTGTTCGAAACCTGGGAACTCATGCGCCGCATTTTACGCGGCGGACTCGCGAGGCAGTTCATGGAGACGGGATTTATTACTCACGATATTCCCCTTGCCGAAGTCGAAGCCGGAATCGAGGCGATCGCGAACGGCGACGGGCTGAAGGTACTGCTGCGTCCGTCCTGATGGATCGCCCGGCGATCGGCCCCAAAATTACCATATCTCATCAGTCACAAGGATCATCACCGTGGATACCATAAACCGGATTTTTGCGTCGGAACTGAGCAGGCTCAAGGAATCCAAAACGTATAAGTACGAAACCCCGATCAGCGGTCCTCAGCGGGGCGTGGTGAATGTGAAAAACCGGGATATCGTCATGCTCGCCTCGAATAATTACCTCGGATTGTCCGATCATCCGGCGGTCAAAAAAGCGGCCATCGAAGGTATACGGAAATACGGCTACGGCGTCGCAAGCGTTCGCTTCATATGCGGCACTCAGGATATTCATCTGCAGCTCGAGAAGAAAATTTCTAAGTTCGTGGGCACGGAAGATACGATTCTGTTCTCCTCCTGCTTCGCGGCCAACGAAGGATTTTTCGCTTCACTGACCAACGAAAAGCTCGGCTACGAGTCGTATCAGGATGTGTTGTACAGCGACCGCCTGAACCATGCCAGCATTATCGACGGCCAGCGGTTGTGCAGGGGAGAGACGACCGTGAAAAAGATCTATAATCACGCCGACACCGCCCAGCTCGAACAGATGCTCGAGGAGGACAGGGAGAAGGATTTCCGTTTCCGTTTCATCGCGACCGACGGGGTCTTCAGCATGGAAGGCGATCTGGCTCCGCTGCCGGCGCTCGTCGAGCTTGCGCGGAAATACAATGCGATGCTCTTCGTAGACGATTCGCACGCAATCGGCGTGTGCGGAAAACGGGGCAGAGGCACCCCCGAAGAACTCGGCGTCTATGGCAAGATCGACGTCCTGACCGGAACGCTCGGCAAGGCGATCGGCGGAGCGGCCGGAGGATATGTGAGCGGAAAGAAGGAACTGGTCGACTTTCTGCGCCAGAAATCCCGCCCATATACCTTTTCGAATTCCCTCCCACCGTCCATCGTATTCGGAGCGATGGCTGCCTTCGACCTGCTGAACGCGGACCGGTCGCTCGTCGCCAAATTGCACGATAATACCGCATATTTCAGAAAAGAGATCGTCAAGCTCGGCTATACGATCCTCGAGGGGAACCACCCGATCGTGCCGGTCATGCTCGGCGAAGCGGGACTCGCAATGGATATGAGCGCAGATCTGCTTAAGCGCGGCGTATACGTGAAAGGATTATGGTTCCCGGTCGTCCCGCGAGGTGAAGCCCGTCTCCGGGTGCAGATATCTGCTGCCCTTACCCGGAAAGATATCGATCGCGCGCTCGAGGCTTTCCATAAAGCCGGGAAAAAGTTCGGCGTCCTCTGACCTCCGTTTAATTCGCCGGCCGGAACACTCCTGCATCCGGGATCGTTATAAACATATCGACGAGAGCATCAGGATGGCGATCCATCGATCGGCTGCGGTATACTATTCTATATGTAAGGGAACGACGCATGAGTCAGATTACCGAACAAAAAATTCTCGACGCGTTGCGGCAGGTAAAAGATCCTGATCTGCATCGCGATATCGTATCACTCGGATTCATTAAAGATCTCAGGATCGACGGGAAGGACGTCTCGTTCAATCTGGAACTCACCACTCCGGCTTGTCCCGTGCGCGATCAGTTCAGGACGGATTGCGTGCGCGTCATAAAAGAAGCCCTCCCCGAAGTTCAAAACGTACATCTCGAGATGACCTCCAGGGTTATGACGCATCGGAACGATCAGAAGGAGAGCATCCTCCCGGGCGTCAAGAATACCATAGCCGTGGCAAGCGGAAAGGGAGGCGTGGGAAAGTCGACCGTGGCGGTAAATCTTGCAGTAGCGCTCGCCCGCGACGGAGCACAGGTGGGCCTGATCGACGCGGATGTGTACGGACCGAGCACGCCGCTCATGATGGGGATTCATGAGAGGCCGAAAGTTCAGAATCAAAAGCTCATTCCGCTCGAAGCGCATGGAGTGAAAGTGATGTCTATCGGTTTCCTGGTCGACGAGGACCAGGCGATGATATGGCGCGGACCGATGGCGAGCGGCGCGATCAAGCAGTTCATGACCGACGTTCTCTGGGGCGAGTTGGATTATCTGATCTTCGATCTTCCCCCCGGAACGGGGGATATTCAACTGACGCTCGTGCAGACGATTCCGCTGACCGGAGCGGTCATCGTGACCACGCCGCAAGACATAGCCCTTGCCGATGCGAGGAAGGGGCTGCGGATGTTCGAGCGGGTCAACGTGCCGGTGTTCGGGATCGTGGAGAATATGAGCTACTTTATCTGTCCGGGCTGCGGACACCGGGAGGAGATATTCAGCTACGGCGGCGGGAGAGTCTCCGCTGAGCAAATGAATACCAAGTTCCTGGGAGAGATTCCGCTCTACACCAGGATTCGCGAGGGGGGCGATTCGGGTCAGCCGATCGTTGTGCTCGAACCCGAGTCGGAGCATACTTTGAAGATATTCGAGATTTCACGGAACCTGGCCGCTGAGATAAGTATTCTGCACCATGCGCAGGCGGGGGATGACGGGAAGGTTGAGATTATTTTATAATCTAAAGAAAAATATCAGGGACAAATATCAATATATCTGATCTCAGGTCTCTGACCTCCGACCTCTGACTTCTGAACCCTCAACTCCGTCCTCACTTCCTCATCTCTACTTCGACTACCTGTCGGTCGCGAATCTGGAGTATCCGGGCTGCGGGGGTTTTTCGTACGATGTCGTAATTATGAGTGGCCATCAAAACCGCCGTGCCCCTGTTGTTGATTTTGATCAGCAGGTCCAGGATGTCGCTCGAAGTGGCCGGATCCAGGTTGCCGGTCGGTTCGTCCGCCACAATGAGCCACGGTTCGTTCACGAGCGCGCGGGCGATTCCGACCCGCTGCTGTTCGCCTCCGGAAAGTTCATGCGGCATGCTGTTTCTCTTATGGCTGAGCCCGACCTCGGCGAGAGCCTGCAGGACCCGCTGCTTCACCGTCTTCTTCTTCGCGCCGGTTACATAAAGCGTAAATGCTACGTTCTCGTATACATTCCTGTCCTCGAGCAGTTTCATGTCCTGAAAGATAATTCCGATCGTTCGCCGCAGGAACGGAATTTCTCTCTTCCTGATGCTCACCGAGCTATACTTACCGATTGTTACTTCACCCGACGACGGGAATATATCCATATAGAGCAGCTTCAACAGCGTGCTCTTCCCGGTGCCGGTCCGTCCGACAAGAAAAACAAAATCCGTCGAATTGACGGTGATGTTTATATCCTCGAAGATCGGATACTTATCGTAGATGAAGGAAACGTTCGTAAGACTAACCATGGTACGACCTTATCTGGATTTACTCCTCCGGTTGTGCGTGATGGAGACCGCGAGTTTAATTGCCTCGGAAATGCTGCTGATATTCGCGATACCTCTCCCGACTATATTGTACGCCGTTCCGTGATCGGGGGAAGTGCGGACGATGGGAAGCCCGGCGGAGTAGTTAACTCCAAAATCGAAACCTTCCAGTTTCAGCGGGATGAGTCCCTGATCATGGTACATCGCCATGACCAGATCGAAATTGCGATGCAGTTTGGCGCCGAAAAAGCCGTCGGCGGGGAAGGGACCCTGAACGACGTATCCCTCATTTTCCAGACGCTTGATGGTTGGAGTGATGATCTCTTTTTCCTCGTCCCCGAGGAGCCCGCTCTCTCCCGCGTGGGGATTCAGCCCGAGTATCGCGACGCGAGGATCGATGATTCCGAAATCCTTTTTCAGACTTTCGATCGCGGTCTTGGTCTTCAGCATGAACTCTCTCTCGGTGATCGTCTCCGCGACATTCTTCAACGGCACGTGTACGGTCACCAGTCCGACGCGGAAACTCCCCGCGATCATCATCATCGTTACCGCTTCGGTACCCGTCAGATCCATGAGCATATCGGTATGTCCGACATACGAATGTCCTGCCAGATTGATCGATTCCTTTGAAACCGGAGCGGTCACCATTCCCTGAGCGTGGCCGTCCTGGCAGAGCTTCACCGATGCTTTGACGGCATCGACCGCGATCATCCCCGATATCCTTGAGGGTCTGCCCGTACTCAAATCCGCCACCCCGGCGCCGTCGATCTGGACCACCGGTACTCCCTTAAACCTTTTCGCCAGTTCCTTCGGGTTGTCGACCTGCATCAGGTTGACCGAAGGCAGGAATGACTTCGCCGCCTCATGCCAGATCTCAAGCGGGCCGACAAGTACCGCGCGGCAGATCGCATTGATGTCCGGCTCTGCGATCGCGCGCAGTACAACCTCCGGGCCGATGCCGTTGAAATCCCCGATGGTTATGACGATTGTCGGTTTCATATATCCTCTCTGCCGACCAGCCGGTAGTTGCCCTGCCTGGCCTGATCGACGAAAATGAATTTCTGGTTGAGGTGTGTGTACAACCAAATTTCCTGAGGCGCCTGTCCCGCGGTGAGCAGCCGCTGAGTCTCGGTCGGCGGACCGTAAATAATATATACCTTACCTCGGTCGGTTGTTGCGCCGTTCTGTTCCCGCAATGTTTGAAATTCGCGCGCTGTGTAATCGACTCTTGCATAGTACTCGGAAAGAACGGGATTAAATGCCGTAGTCGAGTCCGGATCCTTACTTCTCCAGTAGCTGTAGAAACGTTCCTGTTTCTGAGCGTCTGATCCTCGCCTGAATTCTCGATATTCCTCTTCGGGAAGTATGTATTCAAGCATTGAGATCGCGAAATCGAGGTTGCGAAGCGAGATCGGTTTGTCGAGCCAGACTACCCGGAATGGAAATGCAACCGAAAACGAATCCGGTCCATGTCCGAGGTCTACTTCCAGTCTGTATACCCCCTCACGGAATCTCTCTCCCGGAACCATGAACCTGAGAGCCTTCTTATCGGCGCGCTGCGATGTTTCGAGGACGTAGGAGTACGATTCCGGATGTTTTTGCCGGGTGAGCAGCGGACTGTGCAGCATCCAGTCTCCGGGAATGCTGTCGGAATAAACGAGCTCCCGTGCTCCGCGATCGTTCAGCATCCGGAAAATTCGAATGGGTATTCCGGAAGTCCCTTCCTGCGAAGTGTCAAAAATATACTCGAGGTATACCTGGAAATTTCTGCCGAAGAGAACGTTCCCGCTCAGATTCAGAGGTTTCAGCGCATGTTCCTTATTCTCGTCCGATAGGACTATAGGATCGGCTGCCGAGAATTTATTCTCCGGATATGCACGCACTCTCGCTCTCCGGTCTTGATCGGTGAATTTACGCGCCGACTGTTGGTCAACGACCTGGATATAGAGCCGATACTCACCCGGTGGGAGCTCGAATGAAAATAGCCCCTCAAGGTATTCCAGATCCGATAATTCCTGACGGTGAGATTCACTGTAGAGGGTATGATCGGCAATATCGCGTCCGGCCGATCTGCCGTCGCGGTCGAAGAGTTCTATGATAACCTCGCCTCTGCCCGAAAACGGTAATGGGGCCGATGGATCGTTGGTTCTGAGGAATACAAAAAAATTCTTGATGATCCGGTAGTTGATTTCCAATCGCCCCATCTCCGGATTCTCCGAAGGCAGATTGATCGTCTCGAAAAACACGTACTGCTGCCCGCCGTCCTGCCGCCTTTGTTGTGCATCTGCGGTCACCACGCCCGTCAACAACAGCCACAATAATAGGCCGATGCGAATACTCGTCATAATCTCAACAGCTCCTCTCTGATATGGCGCTCTTATATTGTTCGCGAAACGGGCCGGGGTTGGTTGAATGAATGAAAATGATTCAGGGGATTGACGCCCTCACCGACGGGATAACCGTGTTTCATGCCCTCGAACACGAAGCCGACCGCCTCCCTCACCGCGTTGTCAAGCGGTTCATCCCATCCAAGATACGTGGCGATTGCGGAAGAAAGTGTGCATCCAGTTCCGTGCGAGTATGAATCATCGAGTCTCTCAGTCTCAATCCGGACGAGTTGCGTGCCGTCGAAGAGCGTGTTGACGACATTCTCTCTCCGCAGATGCCCCCCCTTGATGAGCACCGCCCCGACACCGCCTGCATGAAGATCGCGGGCGGCTTTTTCGATCTCGCGGTCGCTTGAAATCCGGTATCCCACGAGTTTCTCCGCCTCAGGGATATTCGGCGTGAGGAGCGTGCAAAGGGGGAGAAGGTCATCGATGAGTGCGCGAACGGCATTTTCCTGCAATAGCTGGTTTCCGCTCTTGGAGACCATGACAGGGTCGAGGACAATATGTCGTACCGGATATTCTCTCAGCAGGTTCGCTATTTTCCGGATGGTGGCGGGATTGCTCAGCATCCCGATTTTGACAGCATCTGCGCCGATATCGTCGATTATGGCCAGGAACTCGGCTTCGATTATCTCGACGGGAATATCGTGGATCGCTGTTACGGTCTGCGTATTCTGTGCCGTTATCGCCGTTATTACCGAGGTTCCGTAGCCGCCGAGTGCGGCGATTGTCTTCAGATCGGCCTGTATTCCCGCTCCACCTCCCGAATCCGATCCGGCGATTGTCATGATCTTAGGTCTATCGGTTTGCACGCTTCGGCTTTCGCTTATCTGTTATGCAAGGCTAATGTTACGAAGACAAGTCTTAAAATGCAATCCGGCGAAATACGGCCAGTTTTCTCAGCAGCGGGGAGGGTCTGTAGCGGTCATCGCCTGTATCCGAATGCAGCGCCTCCATCACCGCGAGAACCTGATCGAAACCGATACGCTCCCCCCAATGCACGGGTCCATCGGGATAGTTCGTGCCAAGCATCATCGCCGTGTCGATATCGCCGGGCGATGCGACTTCGTCCATCAAGGCGAATATCGCTTCATTAATGATGCAGCAGAGAATGCGCGGAAAGATCAAACCGACCCGGTCGTCCACAACCGACGATTCTTTTTTCAAATCCAGGAAGAGCTGCACCGCGTTCCGGAGTGTAGTCTCCGCCGTATAGGGTCCTCCGGTGAGTTCTACCAGCTCGTTGTCGATAAGGGTCGGTAGAGCGCCGATACCGACCAGGCGCTGCGGGTATTTCAGACCGGTGGAGAGAAACGTTGCGGATACCGTCGCCGTCGATGCGATGATGAGCGATCGTTCGGAACAGTGTTTCTCAATGCGGGTGAGGTTGGATAGTTTTTCGGATAATGAGAGATTCGAAAGCTCAAAAACGGCGATCACTTTTTTCGGGAATCTGCCCAATTGTTTCGAATACTTCACGCTGCCGTTCGCTGGGGCCGGTCGGGATCGATCGCTCCAAACGTAAACATCGGCGCCGGCGGAGGAAAGCAGATCCGAATATTCGCCTGTGAGCGGTTCATCGCCGCTGACGATAAAGGAAGGCTTTTGTTTGAATCGTTTTGTCGTTTGTCCCATGCGAATACTCAGTGTCGAACGTCGGTCAGTTCCTCTCCGGTCGCTGCATCGTCTGATTACGACCGATCATCGTAATCGTAAAAACCTTTTCCGGTCTTTCTTCCCAGTAAACGTGCGTCGACCATTTTTTTCTGAATAGGATGCGGACGGTACCGGGGTTCTTGAAAATATTGTTCATAGACGGAAAGGGATACTTCGTAATTGACGTCGATACCGATGAGGTCCATGAGCTCGAAGGGACCCATTTTAAAACCCCCTTCTTTTTTTACGATACGGTCGATCTCCTTGTGCGTGGCGACCCCCTCGGCGAGAAGTCTCAGCGCTTCTCCGTAGAACGGCCGGGCGATGCGATTGACGATAAAACCGGGAGTATCTTTTACCCGGACCGGAGTTTTCCCCATCTCGCCGGCGAGACCGGTCAGCATGTTCATTGTCTTTTCCGAGGTTTCGCTTCCTCTGACGATTTCCACGAGCTTCATTATATGAGCCGGATTAAAGAAGTGCATCCCGGCGACCCGGTCAGGTCTGCCGGTCGCGGCCCCCAGTGCGGTTATCGAGAGGGACGACGTGTTGGATGCGATGATCGATTCTTCGGGGAGAAGGGAATCGAGGTCTTCGAATAGCTTCTGTTTGATGCCGAGTCTTTCCACGGCGGCTTCAATGACGATCGCCGATTCTCTGAGATCTGTGAGATTAGCCGTAAACGTAAGCTTCCGCCATATTTCGCTCATCCCTGAATCAGTAATTTTTCCCCGTTCGAGCTCTTTGCCGAGAAGCCGGTCGACGCCTTCACGGGCACGCTGCAATTGTTTCTCATCGATGTCGTACAGCGCCACACGCTTGCCCGAGAGGGCCGCGGTGAATGCTATTCCCATTCCCATCGTTCCGGCGCCTGCAACGCCCAGAAGTCCGTCCATCGTTCAGCTTCCTTTATACTTAGGTTTTCTTTTCTCAAGAAATGCGGCTACACCTTCGGCGTGATCCTCAGTACGGGATACGATTTCCTGAATGTATGATTCGTACTCGAGCATTGAATCGAGATCGACATGCGCCGCTTTGTTGAGGGCGCGTTTAATAAACCCGATTGCTTTGGTAGGCGACTGCGCAAGCCGTAGCGCGAGGTTCGTCGTCTCTTCGACAAGCTTGTCGCCGGGACAGATCTTATTGACCAGGCCGATGCGATAGGCTTCCTCGGCGTTTACTGAATCTCCCAACGCAGCTATCTCGAATGCTTTTGCCAGTCCCACATACCTGACAAGGAACCAGTGAGATCCGGAATCCGGTACCAGGCCGATCCGTACAAATACCTCGATCAGACTCGCATCGGCTGCCATGATCCGCATGTCGCAGGCAAGGGCAAGACTGCATCCGGCACCCGCGGCAACGCCGTTGATCATAGCCAGTACCGGTTTGTCGGTTTTCCTTATCCGCCGGATTATCGGATTATACCGGCGTTCGAGGGATTCCTTCAGGGAGCGTCTTTCAGTGCCCGATTGGCTTTTCAGATCCTGTCCCGAGCAGAATCCTCTCCCCGCACCGGTCAGGACGATGCACCGCACGGTTCTGTCTTTGTCCGCACTTGTCAAGGCGGCGAGGAGATCCGTACTGAGTTGGTCATTGAATGCGTTCAGGACTGCGGGACGGTTCAGCGTGATCCACGCGACATTGTCCCGGATTTCATATAAGACGGTCGTGTATTCTGGCATGGTTGATCCGATGCCTGTTGAGAATCGATGCAGTAATTTTTGAATCACAAAGATACGAATTGACCCGAAACAAATCAATTTTGTAGAAATTCAAAAATAATGGTACTTTCTCGATTAATTATTCTCACGGCTACAGTCGATGGCGCCGTTTACTTCGCGGCCGTCGGAGGACGGTTGTTATTCCGGCACATCCGGAGAAATGAACAGGAGAGCATTCGATCCGAACCTTAATACATTTAGTATGGGAATTTAATGAGCGTTAGTATTCTGCACTGTCTGTCTATCGTTTTGCTTGCCGTAACTATCGTAATAACGAGCTGTTCGGAGAAACCTGCCAACCGGTCGATCGAACCGGTTGAGCTCGAAATATATTCCGCGGCTCTTGACCATTATTTCGATGCCTCCCGCTACAACAGTTTGCTCGTTGAAAGATACACGATCGAGATCGGTGATATGAGCGGGGTGAGAAGAATCGCGAGACACAATCGATGGGGAGATGTGTCGGTAACGGTCGATCTCCAGCGAAAGAATGGAACGCCGGGAGAAATAACCGGTGGGATTCGCCCGATCCTCCCCGTTATTCTCGTCGAACCGGATTTACGTGCTGCCGGCGCCTGTGAACCATCCGATTTCCCCGCTAGCCGCGAATTCATACCGGGAACTCAGGGTATAACATCGTTCTCAAGGGCGGGGATCTCAAACGACGGGAAGCATTCGATTGTCGTGATGAGAAACGCCGGTGTTCCCTTCGCCGGATTTTCGATGATCGTATACCTGACGCAAGAGGATGGTCGCTGGAGAGTCGCCGATAATTATCTACTACAACTATTATAATAAGGAAGGAGCTTCAATGAAGATGAACCGACTGGATGTATTTAACCAATTCCGGGAAGAGATGAACGAGAAGATCCTGTCGCAGGGAAATCTTGAAATTAAACGATTCTTCGCACTCGACAGCCGTACGTACGAAGCGGGCGCACTCGATGCGAAGACGAAAGAGCTGCTTGGATTGACGGCTTCGATGGTATTGAGATGCGACGACTGCATCTCATATCATCTGATCCAGGCGAAGAAAGCGGGTACGACTGCAGAAGAATTTTTTGAAACGTTCACGGTGGCGTTGATCGTTGGGGGTTCCATCGTCATTCCCCATCTCCGGCGGGCCGTTGCATTTCTCGAGGAGCTCATGTCGGCGGATGCAGGCTGATCTACCTGCCTTTCCAGACCGGTTTCCGTTTTTCGATGAACGCCTTCATCCCTTCCTTCTGATCGTCGGTCGAGAAGAGAAGATAGAAATTCTTGCGTTCGAACTCGAGCCCGCCTTCGATCGTTGAATCGAACGCTTTGAGAATCGATTCTTTCGCGAGCCGTACTGCTTGCGGAGGCTTTGATGCAATAAGCGCCGCTAAATCCGCCGCCTCGTCGAGGAGCATCTCTGCCGGAACGATTTTATTTACCAGTCCGGCGGACATTGCCTGCTCCGCGGTAATCATACCTCCGGTGAGAACCATCTCCATCGCTTTGTATTTTCCGACCGCGCGTGTCAGACGCTGCGTACCTCCGGCACCGGGCATGACTCCGATATTGATTTCGGGCTGTCCGAACCGGGCGGTCTCCGAAGCGATGATGATATCGCAGATCATGGCAAGCTCGCATCCTCCTCCCAGAGCGAACCCGCTGACCGCGGCGATGAGCGGTATCTTAATTTTTCTGATCCTGTCCCAACGGGCGAATTGATCCCTGACAAGCATATCGATCGATGATGCGTCGGCCATCTCTTTAATGTCGGCTCCGGCGGCAAACGCTTTCTCGTTTCCGGTCAGGACGATGCAGCGGACCTGCTCATGCTTCTCGAGCGTCTCGAGTGCCTGCACGAGTTCTTCCATAACCTGCCGGTTAAGTGCGTTGAGCGCCTCCGGACGGTTGAGCTGAACAATGGCGTATCCGCGATCGGAGAATGTCACGATGACAGTTTCGTATTGCATGCGTCTGCCTTTACCGAATAGGATTTTACGGGATGACGATATTCGAGAACTCTTCGCGGAACGGCCTCACCCGAAGTCCGTCATCGCGCAATGCGATGAAATACCGGTCGGTCTGATGATCGAACGTGACAAGGACTTCGTACTCGAGCGTCGACAGCCGCCCGAGATTGAATGCCTGTGCAACATGTCCGTTCGGAAGGAGATAGCCGTCCGGCTCGATAACCTCGCGGTCGGTGAGGACGTTAATCTCGATCTTATCGATGTCGATTCTGACCTGGTAGCCTCTGATGAGGGGGAGTCTGAACCGTTCGCCGGGAATGATCTCCAGGAGCATGTCCTCGCTCCGGTCGGCGAACTGATAAAAGAGGATATTGAGTTTATCTTCGGGGACGTATCCCTGTGAGCTGCCGCTGGCGGTGCATGCGGCGAGTATTCCCAGCAAAAGGATGAATTCAAACGGCGCCGATCTTCTCACCGCATTCCCCGCAATAGTGATAACGTTTCGGCATGAGCGTACCGCATTTCGGACAGAGCATCGTGAGTCCGTCTCTGACCTTATTGTAGTCGATGGCCTTTTTATTCCTGAAGGCGTCGATGCCTTCAAAGATTTCGGGCGCCGAGGTATGCACGGTGAGCCAGTCTCGTGCATGGCCGATGGTTATTCCCCACGACAGATCCCGCCATATGTTCAGCTGCTGCTTTGTGTAACGCGTTACCTCGGGTAGTTTTTCAATAAGCTTTCCGGTAATCTCCGCAACTGCCGCATCAAGCTCCGATCTCGGTACGACGCGGTTGACAAGTCCCCAGGACAATGCGGTGGCGGCAGGAATTTCATCGCAGAGCAGGAGAATTTCCCGTGCGCGGCGGTCGCCGACTATCAGCGGCAGCCACTGGGTTGCACCCGCGGCGGGTACGCTGCCCCGCGCAGGACCGACCTGTCGTATGTAAATATCGTCGGCGGCGACCGCAAGGTCGCAGGCTATATTCAACTCGTTTCCCCCGCCGACGACGATGCCGTTCAGTCTTGCAACGGTCGGTTTGCCGATGTTGCGCAGCCTGTCGTGCATTTCGATAAAGGCGCCCATCCATTTATAGAAATCGCCGGGGTGGTCGAGGAACCACGCATGCCATTCTTTGATGTCGGCGCCGGTACAGAAGGCCTTTTCGCCCGCGCCGGTGAGCACCATCACCGCGACGCCATCGTCCCAGGTGACGTCTTCGAACACTCGATGAAGTTCCCTGACGGTATCGAAGTTGAGTGCGTTATGCGAATCCGGTCTGTTGATCGCGACGGTTGCTACACGATTTTCTTTTCGGTACTGGATGTTCCTGAGATCCATCGAGTCGGGATCCAGTCCGCTATACGGTTTCCGGTCCATGTTTATTCCGTGACCTCTGCGACGAGCAGAGAGACGATGCCTTTGGCAAAGCCCATTAGGTCCTTTCCGGCCGCCTTACCCTGCGGAGATGCGAGCGCAGCGTTCAGTTCATCCTCGCCGTTAAAATACATCGATGCGATCAGGTAAAAAGGGGACTCTCCGCCGATCGTACTCGTAATTCGCGAGACTTCGAGCCGCTGCAGTCCGGGCATCGCTCTTATCAACGGCGTATGGACATTCGCGTAATGCTGATCGAACGATTCGGCATCCGCCGGTTTTTTAAACAATGCGACGAGCTTTATCATTGGGAGAATCCGATTAGTGGCTGTGAACGGAGAGTCGCGGAAGTCTGCTGAAATATATAAGAATGCCGAGGTAAATGCAACCGACGCAACGTTCTGATCGCGATTGATTTTACTCGGTTTTTTCGTATACTTAATATGAATTTATGCCGGAGCTGCCCGGATTTACAAACTACGATTATATGATTTTTCGACAGACAGGATTTCCCGATTCGGAAAAAGCGGATAAGCTGCTCCACGATCTTATTGAACCGCTCATCGGTACGCTGCGTGAAACCGATCCGGATACGGAACCGGAGCTTATCGCAGAAACATTCCGCCGGACTATCGGCGATCGGTCGGATCCGGAGCGTGCCCTCATCAACCTGCACCGGCTTGCAGAAGTATCGTTCCGGTCGACGTTTCTGCATGATCTCTTCGCCTATCCGGTCCTCATGGACACCGCGGTAAAGATCTGTTCAGATTCGCAATACCTCGCCGATATCCTGGTCCGCCATCCGCCCTGGTTCCGCTGGATTACCGCGAGCGACATTCTCAATCATCCCAAGAACTCCGTCCGCTTATCGTCCGAGCTCACCATGCAGCTGCAGGCATACGAGCGGTTTCCGTCGCAGCTCAACGCGATGCGAAGATTTCAGCGGAGGGAGATTCTCCGGATCGGTGCGCGAGATCTGCTCGGCGAAGCAACCTTCGAACAAACCGTCGAGGAACTGAGCGATCTTGCCGACGCAGTAGCCTCATTGTTGTTCGATCTGATCTCCCGCGAATTGGAGCTTAAACATGGAGGATGCCCGAAAACTCAGTGCACGGTAATCGGACTCGGTAAGCTCGGAGGGAGAGAATTGAACTACAGCTCGGATATCGATGTAATGTTCGTGATGGACGATGATGAACAGTTCGTCACCTCCGCGGGAAAAAGCATGCACTCGGTTGAATTTTACTACGAACTTGCCGACCGTTGGGTTCGCAGTATGACCGAGCATAGCGGGGAAGGCAGACTCTACCGCGTTGACGTGAGGCTCAGACCCGACGGGGACGCCGGTCCGCTGGTTCGTTCGCTTGCCGGTTATCTAACCTACTATGAAACCCGCGGCGAACTCTGGGAACGACAGATGCTCATCAAAGCGCGGCCGATAGCGGGGGCCAGAGGCTTCGGGGATGAATTCGTAAGACGCATCTCTCCGTTTGTTTATCCGGTCACGCTCTTTGATCCGCCGCGTCAGATAATATCGAGAATGAAGTCACGTATCGAGCGGCAATCTCCGGACCCGATGAACATCAAGCAGATGCGCGGGGGTATCCGGGATATCGAATTCATCACGCAGGCGCTGCAGCTCATTAACGGGGGCAGGCTTCCATCCGTCAGGACACCGGCGACGCTGCACGGTCAGCGCTTGCTCGTATCCGAGGGATTGCTCAGCGAACCGGAAGCACGAACATTGAGCGATGCGTATGTATTCTTCCGAACCGTCGAGCACCGCCTCCAGATGGAACACAATACGCAGACCCATACGATCCCCCCGGGCCTCCGCGAGCGGGAGGTGCTCGCACGCTCGCTCGGATTCGGGAGCGCCGAGGCGTTTGTCCGGCAGCTTGAAGAGCATCTTCACGGAGTCCGTGCGATATTCGATACGGTCTTCTCGGCGGAAGCCGATAAAACCGATCTGGAAATCTTTTTCAGTCAGGGGGGGCAGGATTCTGATGAACATCTCGCTTCATTCGGATTTCAAGATGTCCGGCGGGCGGGTGAAATACTGCGTCAGATAGCGGTCGGAATCACGGCTGCAGGGATCGAGGGAAACGACCGGCAGACGCGCGAACGATTTCGCGCAACCGGTGCGATGATTCTCGCCGACATAAAAAATACGATCTCGCCCGACCGCGCGTTAAAAAACGTATTGCTGCTCGTACAATCCGCGGCTCATGCGGGTTCCTTATACGAATCCCTGGGGAGCGGAGGAATACGCAAGATGCTGCTCAGAGTGTGCGGATTTTCCGATGCGATGACGCTGAAATTATCGCGCAGGCCGGAGTATCTCGAATTTCTGCTGACTCGCACACAGGCGCTTCTTGAGGGAGAGGACGAGAATCAGCACCCATCCGACGGGGAATTCCAGGAACTTATCGCGCATATCCGGTTTCTCAACGGGAAGATTACTCTTGATGAAATATATCGTATCCTTACAAACCTGGCCCGCGAAACGCTCATGTCGGTGTGGCGATCCGCGCTTGATGCATTCGGCGTCCAAACAGACGCGATAACAATCGTCATGCTCGGGAAATTCAGCGGCGATGAACTGGGACCCGGGGGCGATATCGACGTACTCTTTATTTACGACGAGCGGACGGTTACAGATCCCGTGCACGCGGAGAAGGCGGTGCGTGAGTTCATCCGGCTTGCCGCACGGGGAGAGACGAACGGATTGAGTTATGAAGTGGACGCTCGCCTGCGGCCCGAGGGTCAGAGCGCACCGCTTGTTGTTTCGTTCGAAGCTTACAGAGAATACCTGCACCGGAGAGCATCGTTGTGGGAACGGCAGTCGCTTATTAGGGCTTCGTTGCTCGAACACAAAAGCGAATTTCAGAATGAGGTGTTGTCATATGTGAGACGGTATGTCTACGAGAGCACTCTGCCCGAGGCATGGATCCGGGATATACTCCAGATGCGCCTGAGATCCGAATCCCGTTCCCGGATCCGGCGGTCACGAACCGTGGATATTAAAACCGGCGCCGGTGGAATAATGGATATCGAGTTTCTCGTCCAGGCATACCAGTTGAAATTCGGCAGGATACAGCATGATCTGAGGGATATTTCGACTTTGAGAATTCTCGATACCTTCGGGAAACTCGCGTTGCTGCATCCCGATGAAGTCGATATGATGCGCCTCGCATATTACGGATACAGGTTGGTTGAATACTTCAACGCAATGTTCATCGGCGAACCCTCAAAATTACTTCCGACGGATCCGTCACAGCTCTCCGCTCTCCGGAAGTTTATGGAGCTCGAAGATGACCCCGTGGAATATATTACCCGCCTCCAGAGCGGAATGAGGGACCTGTTTCTCAGAGCCATGGAACGGCTCGAAAACACCTGATTGCGGATGGATACCATTCCCTGTACTGTCGCATCTCCCCGGTAGAATTGCCGACTCGTCTCAACAATTGGTGAATTTGCAGCGAATTGCAAAAAAAGGATGCTTAATTATACAATCCGGACGCCTCCGGTATCAGGGGCGCGAATGCTCAGAGCTATCCGGGGCCCGGCCGGAGGGTATCCGGGGGAATCGGGAAACCTGTGCAAGTCCAATTCGACGGGGACCCGGCACCGGCACGGACTTACAATCCACCAATTCAAGCTTAATAGTTGACTTTTTCATTAATTTTGCTATATTGTATAGCTTGACTTGTATGGCATTCGATGAGGTCAACTCCCTGAATCATTTCACCGGTCTTCCCAATTCATTCGAGGTGTGCTGTTATAGAGATGTTGATACAATGGTGAGGTGTTCAATATCGCTGGCGTAGCTCAAGGGTAGAGCAGCTGATTTGTAATCAGCAGGTTGGGGGTTCAATTCCCTTCGCCAGCTCGTAGACGACTACGTTCGGCGCAAGGGGAAGGAGACCGCAACTATTCTCACCAATCTGTGAACATCCGTTTGCACGCAAGAAGAACTCGGGCGCCGGCGACGATATTGTTATGGGCAGGTAGCGAAGCGGTTAAACGCAACAGACTGTAAATCTGTCGGTCTACGGCCTTCGGAGGTTCGAATCCTTCCCTGCCCACCCGGTAATGCGCTGCATCCAGACGAAGAAGAGAGCGGGAGTATTTGAATTATTGTCGGTACCTCTTCGGTTTTATCGATCGTCATTCCCATTTGCGGGAGTAACTCAGTTGGTAGAGTCACAGCCTTCCAAGCTGTTGGTCGCGGGTTCGAGTCCCGTCTCCCGCTCGCTCGAAGATGCTCCCGACTTCCGCGTAACATCGCGGAATTTCCCGCCGAGAACATGTTTGTTTCTCAGGCGGCGGAGAAGCTGCCGCTCACGTAGCTCAGTTGGTAGAGCACTTCCTTGGTAAGGAAGAGGTCACCGGTTCAATCCCGGTCGTGAGCTCATCGGAAGATCGAGGTACTACGTTAACAGCAGAAATCAAACCAGTTCCGGAGTCTGATCGTGAGAGATATCATAACATTGGAATGTACGGTCTGTAAGCGCCGCAACTATTCGACGACGAAGAATAAGAGAAAGCAGACCGGCAGGGTAGAATATAAAAAGTATTGCCGGTTTTGCGGAAAGCACACCCCGCACAAAGAAACCCGTTAGTGCATCGGTTAGGTGAGTAGCTCAATTGGTAGAGCAGCGGTCTCCAAAACCGCAGGCTGCAGGTTCGAGTCCTGTCTCACCTGCATTGAGAACAAGCATCAACTAATCTCGACGCATTCAATCTGATCCGGAATCGGAATATGAAACAGAAGATCATTGGTTTTGTCAACGATGTTGTGAAAGAGATGAAAAAGGTGACCTGGCCGAAGAAAGAGGAGCTGCGGGAATCGACCGGGATCGTTATCGTCGCGTGTCTCATCCTCGCGGCGTTCGTCTATGTAGTCGATAAGGTCATCAGCACGATCGTGAGCGGTATTTTTTAATTACCGGGAAACAATTCATTTTATAGAGGTAAAACGTTCTTGGAAAAAAAATGGTATGTTGTCCGTACCTACTCCGGGCATGAGCAGAAGGTGAAGTCCTATCTTGAGAAAGAGGTCAAGATTGCGGGACTAGATGAGCGGATCGGGAGTATACTCGTGCCATCGGAAAAAGTTTTCATGGTAAAAGACGGAAAGAAAAAAAGTAAAACCAAGACGTATTTCCCGGGCTATATTCTCGTTGAAGCCGGTCTCGATAAAGAGACGGTCCACTTTATCCTCGAGACTCCGTCCGTTATGGGTTTTATCGGTCCGAAGAATACTCCCGTTCCCATCCGCCCGGATGAAGTCCGGCGGCTCATCGGAAAAATGGAGGACCGGAAGGATTCAGAAGTCATCGAATCCCCCTTCCACGTCGGCGAACCCGTAAAGGTCATCGACGGTCCTTTCACGAATTTCACCGGGTTCGTTCAGGAGGTGAACGAGGAGAAGTTGAAACTGAAGCTGATGGTCAGCATCTTCGGCAGGAAGACGCCCGTTGAACTGGATTTCGACCAGGTAGAGGTCGAGAAGTAATTTCGAGTCTTTAAAAATTATCAGGTAAGGAACATCATGGCTAAGAAGGTCGTCGGATACATTAAGCTGCAGATCCAGGCCGGGCAGGCTACGCCTGCGCCGCCTGTGGGGCCGGCGCTCGGGCAGAAGGGCGTCAATATCATGGAATTCTGCAAGACATTCAATGCGCGAACCCAGGATAAGCAGGGGTTGCTCATACCTGTTGTTATTACCGTGTACCAGGATAAGTCTTTTGCCTTTATTACCAAAACTCCACCGGCATCCGCGCTTCTCGTCAAGGCGGCAAAGATCGAAAAAGGATCGGGCGAGCCGAACCGGACGAAAGTAGGGAAGGTAACGCGTGAGCAGGTCAGGGAAATCGCTGAGTTGAAGATGCCCGACCTCAATGCGAACGATGTCGACGGAGCGATGAATATGGTCGCCGGTACGGCAAGAAGCATGGGCATCACCGTCGAAGATTGAATGAGATCGAGTATATAATTACTTCCAGAGAAATGTATGAAACACGGAAAAAGATTCAACGAAGTGGCAAAAAAAGTAGAGCTGCAGAAATCGTACACCGTCGAACAGGCGATCGATCTGGTGAAACAGACGGCCAACGCGAAGTTCGTGGAATCGGTGGATATCGCGGTCCGACTCGGCGTCGATCCGCGAAAAGCTGATCAGATGGTACGCGGCACCGTATCCCTTCCGCACGGGACCGGCAAACAGGTGCGGGTTCTTGTGCTCGCGAAACCGCCGAAGGACGAGGAGGCAAAAGCGGCCGGAGCAGATTACGCCGGTCTGGAAGAGTTTATCGAAAAAATTAAAGGCGGTTGGACGGATATCGACGTGATCGTCGCCACCCCCGATCTGATGGGAGAAGTCGGCAAGCTCGGCAAGATACTCGGTCCGCGGGGGTTGATGCCGAACCCGAAGAGCGGAACCGTGACGAACGACATCGCATCGGCCGTCAAAGAGGTCAAAGCGGGGAAGATCGAATTCCGCGTCGATAAAGCAGGTGTCGTTCACGCAACGATCGGAAAAGCGAATTTCGAATCACCGCAGCTCGTCGATAACGTGAAAGTGTTTCTCAACACGATACAGCGGCTGAAACCGCCGACTGCCAAAGGGCAGTATGTCAGGAGTATCACCCTCTCGTCGACGATGGGGCCCGGGGTGACGATTGATCGCACGGTCGTCGGAACGGGAGCTTAATGTATTCGCCGGTGGGCGACTGCCGGCTATGGTTCACGAATTTATTCAAAAAGTCTATTACGCACTCACCGTAACAATCAATAAACTGCTGAACGGCTTGTTGCCCTTCGTCCCGGCGATGACGTAAAATTCCGATGTGTCTTTCGGAATGCAGCGCGGGGAAAGGAGGGAGCTTCTCCTCAAGACGTCAGGTTGATGGTGAATGATATATCATAAAGGTGATCGATGAAACGATCGGAAAAAGAGCGGATCGTAGGCGAGGTTGCGGAGAAGATTGCGCGCGCGAAAGGAATGTACTTCACCGATTTCACCGGTTTGACCGTTGCCGAAGCGACGGAACTCCGATCGGAGTTCCGGAAGGCCGGCATCGAATACCGCGTGGTAAAGAATACCCTTGCGAAGCGAGCGCTTCAGCAGGTCGCCGAATACGATTCGATCGATACAAAAATGATCGGCCCGACGGGTATCGCCTTCGGTTATTCCGATGAAATTCTTCCGGCCAAAGTTATCAGGAAGTTCCGGGAAAAATCGCAGAAGCTGAATGTCAAGGCATGCGTCATCGGAACGACGGTTTACGATGCCTCGAAATTCGAAGAGCTTGCGATGCTCCCCTCGAGAGAGGATGCCATCGCGAGCGTGATGAGCAGTCTGACTGCGCCGGTGAGCGGCATTGTCGGCGTCCTCAATGCGGTGATGCGGGAAATCGTCGGCCTCGTCGAAGCGATCGAACGGAAAAAATCCGCTTAAGCGTTTGAAATACTATTGAATCCAAAGGAGAAAACCCAATGTCAGCAGTTCAGGAAATCGTAGAGAAGATTGAAAAATTAACCCTGCTTGAAGCGGCAGAGTTGAAGAAAGCGCTCGAAGAGAAGTTCGGCGTTACCGCAGCGGCACCGGTCGCGGTGGTGGCAGGCGCCGCAGGCGCTGCGGCTCCGGCAGTCGAAGAGAAAACGGAATTCGACGTCGTCCTCAACGCGGCAGGCGCACAGAAGATCAACGTCATCAAGATCGTACGTGCGGTAACCGGTCTCGGTCTGAAGGAAGCCAAGGACCTCGTCGACGGCGCTCCGAAAACCGTCAAGGAAGCTCTGCCCAAAGAAGAAGCTGAGAAGCTGAAGAAAGAGCTTGAAGATGCAGGGGCAACCGTAGAACTGAAGTAAGGTTCCGGTTGTTGTCAGGTTACATGCCGGGAGAATGCGGGTTCGCTTCCTCTCCCGGCATCGGCTTTTACATTGTGCTCGACGGCGTATGCAGGGAGAGGAAAGACGATTTTCATTCAATTTTCACGACTACCCATTCATTTGAAAAAGCATATACGTACGGGATCACATCCCGCACGATATTCTATGGATTTACAGATCTCGCGGCATGTGGTGAAATATACCCGGACCGTAAATCAGTTTGTGTCTATCCTTCTATCCCCTCACAAAGCGTTTATTTCTTTAATTCCTTACATATATCATAGGGAGTGGTCCTCTTGAAAAACCAATTTCAAACCAACGGCCGTACTTCGTTTTCCCGGATACCCAAAATTCTTGAAACACCGGATCTGCTTGCCGTTCAGCTCGATTCCTTCGAGCAATTCCTCCAGGCCACGGTGTCCCCGCCGCAGCGGAAGCGACAGGGCCTGCAGGCGGTATTCGAGATGAATTTTCCGATATCTGACGCCCGCGAGAATTTCCTGCTCGAGTATGTGGACTACTACGTCGAACAGCCGAAGTATTCGGTAACCGAATGCCAGGAACGGGGCCTCACGTATGCGGCGCCGCTGAAAGCAAGGCTCAGGTTATCCGCGAAAGCGGAGAGCGGCGAAGGGTTCACCGATACCGTAGAACAGGAGGTATACCTGGGCAATCTCCCCCTGATGACCGACAGGGGTACCTTCATTTACAACGGGGCGGAGCGCGTCGTGGTCAGCCAGCTCCGGCGATCCCCCGGCGTGTTCTTCAGCCAGTCGAAGCATCCGAACGGAACCCCGATATTCTCGGCACGGATCATTCCTCTCAGAGGTTCATGGGTCGAGTTCGCAACCGACATTAACAATGTGATGTATGCGTATATCGACCGGAAGAAGAAATTCCCGGTTACCACGCTGCTCAGGGCGCTCGGCTATTCCTCGGACGACGAGCTCATGCAGCTTTTTGACCTTATCGAAGAGATCGAGGTAAAGAAAGCCGACCTGGAAGAATATGTCGACAGGATCATCTGCAGCGACGTGGTCGATATCAAAACACGAGAAATATTTCTGAACAAGGATTCCGTGCTCACCGAGGAGAGCATCAAAAAGATCAAGAAATCGAGCGTGAAGAAGCTCCACTTTTTAAAAGCGGATCTCAGCTCGGGAGGATCGGTCATCGCCAATACGATCCAGAAGGATTCATCGCGCTCGGAAGAGGATGCGCTCGAGGCGATCTACCGGCAGCTTCGATCCGGTGAAGCTCCGGATCTCGATACCGCAAAGAACCTGATCGACCGGCTCTTCTTCAATCCGAAGCGGTACGACATCGGCGATGTGGGCAGGTATCGGCTCAACGAGAAGCTCGGCCTCAAGATACCGCTCGAAACGACCACGCTGACAAAGGACGATATCATCCTCATCATCAAATACCTGATCGATCTGCAGCAGGGGAAAAGGGATGTCGACGATATGGATCATCTCGGGAATCGCCGCGTACGAACAGTCGGCGAGCAACTCGCACAGCAATTCAACGTCGGCCTCTCGAGAATGGCGCGGACGATCCGCGAACGTATGAATCTGCGGAACAACGAATCCATTACCCCCCAGGATCTCGTAAATGCGCGGACCATCTCGAGCGTCGTGAACGCGTTTTTCGGAACCAACCAGCTTTCGCAGTTCATGGATCAGACGAACCCGCTCGCCGAATTGACGCACAAGCGAAGGGTCAGCGCGCTCGGACCGGGCGGTCTTACCCGCGAGACGGCGGGATTCGAGGTCAGGGATGTTCACTATACCCACTACGGAAGACTTTGCCCGATCGAAACACCGGAAGGTCCGAACATCGGACTTATCTCTTCGCTCTCGGTCTATTCGCGGATCAACGCATTCGGGTTTATCGAGACACCATACCGCAAGGTAAAGAGCGGAAAGGCGACGAGCGATATCGAATATCTCACCGCAGACCGTGAGGACGTGTTCCGGATCGCCCAGGCGAATTCTCCCGTCGACGACAAAGGGAAATTCCTTACCGACCGTTTGAACGCACGTTATATGGACGATTACCCGGTCATCGGTCCGAACGAAGCGGAATATATGGACGTCGCGCCGGAACAGCTCATGAGCGCCGCCGCCGCGCTGATACCGTTTCTCGAACACGACGACGCTAACCGGGCGCTCATGGGATCGAACATGCAGCGCCAGGCGGTACCGCTGATCAGACCTGAAGCGCCGATCGTCGGCACCGGATTCGAAGGGAAAGTCGCACACGATTCGCGCACGTTGATTGTCGCCGAAGCCAACGGAACCGTCGAATCGGTTTCGGCGGATACCATCGTGGTCAATTACGACTACAACGAGAACTCCCAGGAATCCCTCGTGAGCTTCGATGAACGAAAGCGGATCGAATATAAACTGAAAAAATTCTTCAGGACAAATCAGGATACCGCAATCAATCAGCGGCCGATCGTCACGGGAGGACAACGCGTGAAGAAGGGGGACGTCCTCGCCGACGGGTGCTCGACCGATCTCGGCGAGCTTGCGCTCGGCCGGAACATTCTGGTTGCATTCATGCCGTGGCGCGGCTACAACTTCGAAGATGCGATCGTGATAAGCGAACGGGTAGTGACCCAGGACGTCTATACATCGGTTCACATCGAGGAGTTCGAGCTGCAGGTCAGGGACACAAAACGGGGCGAAGAGGAACTCACGAGGGAGATTCCCAACGTGAGCGAGGAGGCCACGAAGGACCTTGACGAGAACGGCATCATCCGCGTGGGAGCGGAAGTCCGCGAAGGCGACATCCTGATCGGTAAAATCACGCCGAAAGGAGAGACGGATCCGACACCGGAGGAGAAACTCCTGAAAGCGATCTTCGGAGACAAAGCGGGCGACGTGAAAGACGCATCGCTCAAAGCGACGCCGGGATTGAAAGGGGTCGTCATCGGCACAAAGCTCTTCAGCAGGAAGAAGAAGGATGCCGAGTCGAAGAAGGAGGAGAAACGGAAGGTGGACCAGCTCGACCGCCAGCGGCGTAAAGAACTGAAGGAGTACAGCGACAAGCTCGGACAAAAGCTCGATAAACTGCTGAGCGGCGAAAAATCCGCAGGAATCAGGTATAACGACAGCACCATCGCTATCCGTTCGAATACTCAATTCAAGGACGATACGTTCCAGTCGTTCGAAAAACTCGATATGCTGGACTACAACGTCGATTGGGTCGATGATGCGAGAAAGAATAAGCTCATCCGGCGGATATACGAAAACTATCACCAGAAGGTGAACGAGGCTGAGGATCTGCACCGCCGCGAAAAGCAGAAAGTGCAGTTAGGCGACGAGCTTCCCCCCGGAATCGTACAGCTAGCCAAAGTCTATGTAGCGAAGAAGCGTAAGCTCTCCATCGGCGATAAAATGGCCGGACGTCACGGCAATAAAGGCGTCGTCGCGAACATCGTTCCGGTCGAAGATATGCCGTTCCTTCCCGACGGTACGTCCGTCGACATCGTGCTCAACCCGCTCGGCGTTCCGTCCCGAATGAACCTGGGACAGCTGCTCGAGACGGCGCTCGGCTGGGCGGGGAAGCAAACCGGCGTGAAGTACGCCTCGCCGATTTTCGACGGAGCGAATTGGGAACTCGTTCAGGAAGAGCTTCGGAAAGCAAGTCTGCCCGAAGACGGCAGGACGAAACTGTACGACGGCAGATCGGGCGAACAGTTCGATCAACCGGTCACCGTCGGCTATATTTACATGATGAAGCTCT
>CAZBUK010000039.1:0-33725 GCA_964495085.1 uncultured Ignavibacteriales bacterium | reverse complement strand
TCGACGGCGCTGAACTCGGCGGGCAACGAAGTGGCGCGCACCTACTGCGATGAATACGGCACCTATAATGTTTCGTTGATGATCGGGCTCGAAACCGCAGTTAGCTTTCTTCAACTAATCGGACAGGATGTAATTGCACGGCGGTCGCACAATCTCGTCAGGGGAGTGATCGCTGCGCTGCGGGAAATTCCTGCCGTGGAGATACTGACTCCCGCTACCCACGGTGATCATGCGGGGATTCTGACACTCAGACTAAAAAATCTCGATACGACGCGCCTTCAGAAGTACCTGATGGACGAGTACCGACTGCGAACGCGATTCGTCGCTGAAGCCGGACTGCAAGCGCTACGAATTTCCGTTCATGTGTACAATAGTTCGGATGAAGTCGAGAGATTTATAGACGGTATCCGTTCCGCCGCACAGTTATAGGATTCCGTTTTGTATCGGAAAGGATATATATGAATATCAAATCGGGTGTGATCCTTTTTATGTTTCTTTCGATGGTATCCTGTCACCACCATCACGATATCGGCGATACAACAAAGACCGTAGTCGCAACATCGGATGCCCCCGAAGCGATCGGTCCGTACAGCCAGGGGATCCGAACCGGCAGATTGCTGTTTATATCCGGACAGATACCGATCGAGCCGGAATCCGGATCGATCGTCGCCGACGATATCGGTCAGCAGACACGGCAGGTTCTGAAGAATATCGGCGCGATCCTCGCTGCAGCGGGACTCGATTATCGAGATGTCGTGAATTGTTCAGTCTTCCTGACTGACCTGGATGATTTCGGCGAAATGAACAGGATCTACGCGGACTATTTTCAGGAAAATCCTCCTGCCAGAGCGACCGTCGAGGTATCACGATTGCCCCGTGATGTACGGGTCGAAATTTCTGCAATCGCATATTTCCCGTAGTTAGCATACGATCTATTCTGAACCGAACACCGGAAGATGTCATGCACACCCAGCAACATGAAAATATATTCCGGCAATGGGAATCGCTCGACCGGGAGATCAAGTCATGGTGGGATACGGATCTGCGGAAGGCGCATGAAGAAGAGATTCGGAATCCTGCGGCAAATCGTATCTGGTATAGCGACGATGAACATCGGAAGCGCGAGGAACGTCCGGCAACTGAACAGAACGGCACTCTTCTCTTTTTGCCGCATCCATATATTTCCTCAGCGGGGAGCGAGGATGCATTCCCGGAAATGTACTACTGGGATATATATTTCATCAACAAGGGATTATTGCATCACCGCAGACAGGACCTTGTCCGGAATCATCTTCTTAATCATCTATTTATGATCGGAAGGTTCGGCATGGTGCCGAACGGAAACCGGACCTATTACATCACACGTTCCCAAACGCCGCTCCTCGCCCCGGATGTGCGGCGATATTACGAACTTACCAGAGATATAGATTTCATTTCTTCGGCATATCCGCTTCTGAGACGCGAGTATGCAGGGTACTGGTGCGCCGATCATCACCATACCGATATCGGCTTGACGACGAACCGCGATCTTGGCGACCCCACGCTCCGGAGAGAGCTCGCAGCGGAAGCGGAGGTGCTCGACTTTACGCCCATCTACGACGGAGATGTATCTCAGTGCGTTCCGTTGCAAACCAACTGCGCCCTCGTTGCAGTGCTCGACGCGCTCGCGTATCTCGCAAAGGAACTCGGCCGGAGCGACGATGTTGCCAGATGGGAAGCCGATGCTGCGCGGCGGCGGAAATTGATCGCGGAGTATTGCTGGGATGAGAATGAGAAATTCTTCTTTGAATACAATTACCTGCGCCATGAACGTCTGCCGTATAAATCACTTGCTGCATACTGGACACTCTGGGCTGGGGTAGCGACGCTTTTCCAGGCCGAAGCTCTTGTCGGCCATTTGAAAATTTTTGAACACGAACACGGGCTTGCCCAAACAGATGTCGTATATCAGAGTCCGCATCCGGAATTTGACTGGCTGCAGTTCGAATTTCCATCCGGATGGCCGCCTATGCAAACGATGGTCGTGGAAGGATTGCAACGGTACGGTTATCATGACGATGCAAAACGGATCGCACGAAAATTTCTTACGCTGATGCTCTCTCAATATGCGGTGACCGGCAGACTATGGGAAAAATATAACGTTGTCGACGGAAATATAGAGCTCCCCCGGGAGCGGTACGGAGTACCCCCATTTCACGGCTGGTCCTCAGGAACCGTCGCTGACTTCGGCCGGATCGTCTTCGGTAACGATTGAATACTATAACGTGAGCACATGTTAGGAATCATAATCACATCGATTGTTGAATGTCAATAAATAGATCGTTGATACGCATCGCCGGGTTGTTACTCCTTCCGTTGATACTCGGCTCGACCGGTGCCGATACGGGGAGAGAACGGATTATCTATGCAGTTGTGTTGACGAATCAATCATATGCACTGGGATTGCTTAATTCCGAGTCGGGACTATTTCGAAGCTATGATGACGGCAGGACCTGGGAGCATACGGGCTGGAAGAACATACGGGGATTCGGTATGTGTGAAATACCGGAAACGGATGGAAAAGAGATACTTATCGCAGCCGGAAACGGAATTCATAAAACTACGGACAGCGGGGAATCATGGAGATTGACCACCGATTGGAAAGTTACCGAAATTCTGGATATAGCGTTGGATCCGGTTCATCCCGACATCGTTTATATTGCTACCGCATACGGACCATACAAATCTACCGACAGAGGAGAAACCTGGAACTCAATACGCGAGGGCCTGGATTTTCGCTACTGCTCGGCTCTCCTCATCGACAGATCGGATCCTTCTATTGTGTATCTGGGAGGTGAGGAAGGATTATACCGAACTTTAGATGGGGGCGAAAGTTGGAATAAAATAGATTTTGCGGGGATGGGGGTTCGGACTATTGCGCAACATCCGTCGGCTCACGAGATACTTTTCGCCGGTACGGAGGATGACGGAATCTTCCGGTCGGATGACGGAGGAGGGACATGGCGCCAGGTTAATAGCGGGCTCCTTCCCGGACCGGTCTATGTAATCGCTCTTCATCCGGAGAATCCGCGGATTGCATTCGCGGGGGGATGGAATTCCGGCATATATAAAACGGTGAACGGCGGCGGCAGCTGGTCGCGTCTGACGCAGGGGCTTGAGCATATGACGGTGATGTCCATTGCAGTAAATCCGGATGAGCCTGACCATGTTTTTGCCGGGACGTATGGCGGCGGTTTATATAAAAGTGTTAACGGAGGTTTATCATGGACCCATTCGGGATTGGGTATTGCAGATGTCTGGCGGATTGTTATTCGATAAAATAATGCGTTGAGCAAGTTTATGCATACGAAGATCCTCTCGTTACTCCCTATCATATTCGCGTTCCTCCATCAGTCATGTACCACCGCCGGTCCGACGGCCTACGACATCGCCTATGAGGCCAGAAGAGACAGTCTCCTGCAGTTCTATGCCGGTCAGGAACCGGCGAAAAGCTATACCGTCATTCTGGCAAAATTGCTGAGCGGAGTGGATACTGAAGAGTCGCTCTCTCGGCTTGATTCATTGTACGACGCGCCGTGGGGTAATATGTTCTGGATGTACAACTCACTCTCGATGTATCTCTATACAAAATCTCTACTGCCGGATGCACACCGTGATCGGTACAGGGAATTGTGGAGGACGTACACTCCCGATAGAACCGATACCGAGAATCACTGGGTCATGTACTATGCTTCGTTGTATCTCGCAGCCCAGGAATGGCCTGACGAACCGGGTGAAAACTGGTATACCGGGAAAAGCTCCCATGAGAATTTAACCGAGGCGAGGGAATGGCTTTATGTGTGGATGAAGATGACCACGACAATCGGGCAGGGAGAATTCGATTCCCCGCATTATATGACGGTTTATCTGGCGCCGATGTTTATGCTGTTCGAGTTTTCAAATGACAGTATCATGAAAACCAAAGCCCACATGATGATCGATTATCTGCTGGCGGATTTTGCTGCTGAATATTTACGCGGAAATTATTGCGGAGCCCACAGCAGAGATATGATACAGACCGCAACGAATCCGTTGAGCGCTGCGATGACGTCCTTCGGCTGGTTGTTTTTCGGAGATACGGGGTTTCAGGCGAGGGGAGATGCCTTAATTGCCGCGCTCAGTTCCTACCGTCTCCCGGAAGTGATTTATCATATCGGGACGGATCGTCGTGAGCCGTATGTGCACCTCGAGAGAAAGCGTCTGCGGAATATACTTCGATTCGGAGATGAGATGAATCCTCCGGTATATAAGTATACCTACATGACGGAAGACTATTCGCTCGGCTCCTTGTCCGGGGGTATTGCGCAGCCGATTCAACAACATACCTGGGATGTTACCTTCGTTTCCGATAAGCCCCATAATACTATTTTTACAATCCATCCATACTATTCGGAATACGAGGTAGGAAAATTTTTCCCGGAACCCTTGAAAATTCTCCTCCATGGAATTTCAAGAGTCCGCCCGAAATATCCCGATCCGAACAAGTGGGTTGGGAGCTCGCCGTATACGCAGACGATGCAATATAAAAATGCTATTATCGTGTTATTTAATATCGATGAGGGGATATCGCACCCGCACATCAACGGCTTTTTCCCCAAGACGCTCGATGAACGGGTTGTCGATGAAACCGGATGGATATTCTGCAAGGGCGGAAACGTATACATAGCGTACTATCCGATCAAACCATACGAATGGATCGAGGAAGAAATTAATTGGAGACTCAGAAGCTACGATAAGATAAACGGACTTGTGCTCGAGGTCGTATCGCAGGACAGATTTGCCACGTTCAGCGATTTCCGGGAAACCATCCGCATAAATATGCCCTATACGAAAGATTTCGATTCGCTGTTGACTGTTTCCCACGTAACTACCGAGGGCGACAGGATTCAATTCACCTATGACGGAGATCGGATTGTGAATGACGAGGTAGTTGCATTTGAAACCGGTTATTTATTCAAAAGCAAATTCATGAATGCGGCGGTCGGCAGTGAATATCTGCAACTGACTGCCGGAGGAATTACCCGTGAGCTTGATTTTCGGAATGTGAAGATACGGGAACGAAGATAGTCTCAGACGTACTTACCGCATGAAAACTCCGCAAACGATCGATTATATAGTCATAGTAATGTACTTTGTGCTGATGCTTGCCATCGGCTTTTATTTTTTACGTCGATTGACGGATACAAAGGACTATTTTGCCGGCGGGAATAAAATACCATGGTGGACTTCCGGTGTCTCGCTGTATATGACAAACTTCAGCGCCTGGATTTTTGCGGGTGCCGCGGGATTTATTTATTTCACCGGGTATTTTGCGCTTATCAGTTTCGGACTGGGTGCATTATCGTACTATCTGGGTTCACAGCTTACCGCAGCCCGGTGGCGGCGAAGTCGTGTGATCTCACCTGTCGAATACACAAAAACCCGGTATAATGTAACTACACAGCAGCTTTTTAGTTATGTCATTGCATTGGTTTTTATTCTCTCGGGGGGCGTTCAACTTGCCGCGATCGGGCGACTCCTCGCCGCACCGCTCGGTATAGACGTGAGTGCCATTATATTAGGGGTTGGTTTAATAATACTTATCTATACTTTTTCTGGGGGATTGTGGGCTGTAAATATCACCGATTTCGTTCAATTTGTCATCTTGATTGCCGTCAGTATAGTCGTGGTCATACTGAGTGTAGAGTTGATTGGCGGTTTCGGTGAACTCGTCCGGAACATTCCCTCCGTCTCGTTCGATCATATATACAACAATGTGCATTATGACTCCCACTATCTCATCGGCATGTTTCTTATTACAACGGTAGGGGTTGCCGCAGGAGGTGCTCAGCGATTTTACAGCGTCAGGGATGAAAAGTCGGCAAAAAAGGTCGGGCGGTTGGCCGCTGTATTGTTTCTCTCGTTTCCGTTTATATTTGGTATACCGCCCCTCGTTGCACGGATACTCTGGCCCGACCTGTCGGAGGTCGATTTTTTCTCGGATAAATTTCAACCGAGAGACCTCGTATATATGGCGGTATCTCTGAAGGTATTGCCATCGGGGCTTATCGGAGTATTCATCGCAGCACTCCTTGCAGCAACCATGAGCGCTCTCAGTTCGGTTTATAACCTTGTATCCGCCATTATTGCGCGGGATATGTATAGAGACGGCTTCAGACCGGGTGCTGCGGAGAAACAGGTGTTTAAGGTAGGAAGAACAGCGACGGTTATTCTCGGACTTCTCGTCATCGGCCTTGCCCTGACCTTTGTTCACAGCGAACTCGGAATTTTCAACATCATGATGGCGTTCTTCACCCTTTTCAATCTACCGACGGCGATACCCATAGCGTTCGGATTAATATTCAAATGGATACCGAGATGGGGCGCATTCTCGTCGACGGCCTGGGGACTCTTTATCGGGATAGTCACGCGTTACCTTCTCGGGTGGGGATTCGGACCTCAGATCTATCTCGTTGCAATCCTGTCGTTCGTTATTTTCGTTGCTTCAGGATATCTCGGGACTCTTTACAAGACGAACAAACCTCGGTTAATACAACTGTCGGTCGTGTTTTCAATTCTTCTGTATCTATTGCTCTCGAACAATGTTTATACCGATTACGGAATCATCGTCGACATCCTCTTGCCGGTTTTCGTTCTATCGATGGGGGCGAGCTTATATTTCTTCTCACGGTTATTTGCGAACGAATCCACAGCCGATCGAGAACAGGTGGAGCGTTTTTTCAGAAAATTACACATGCCGGTCGATGTCGCGAAAGAGGTATACGCACGGGGGAGAAAAGAGACATCTGCTTTTCCGCTGGTCGGAATCAATACGATTATTATAGGTGTATTTATACTTCTGATGTATGTTGCACCGGTTGAGGGGACTCAATCTATGTCTTTTATCGTTTTGGCGGTCATCCTTACGCTGTTCGGCAGCTCGATGTATTTCTTCGGTAAACGATCTGAGATAAAATCATGGCGGAAATATCAGGATGAAATAGCGGCGAGGGGTTTGGATATACAGTCAGAAGAAACGGGAAATGAAAATAATTATCCGGACGAACGGGAGCCTTGATGCCTGATCTGGGAATCGCTACGGTGCAGACCGCTTTGAAAAAAGTATCCGTAATCGAGATATCGGAAGACGCCCCTCCCGTAGTGCTTACAGTCGCTCGGCTTCTAATAGAGAAATGTTGTCCGGATGCCGCTGTGCGCAGCCGATCGTGGTCATACGACGATACCGTCAAGGGCACTCTGAGAATTACGGTAAACGGGACCGAGCTGCTGCAGCACCTGAAGATTGATCGGACATCTCTTCCGGAAAACCGGAATTGGCTTTATGTGAAGATAGACGAGAACGGATCCGGATATATCGTTGCATCGGGGGTTCACTATCTGTACATGCTGGGGTATTATATTTCCGAAGATCTTGCTCCGCAACCGCTCGACCCGATAAAATACGGTAAAATCATAACGCCTACGTTTATCCGGCATCGAACACATTATGATCACTTTGTGAATCAACACGCGCGATCGGCTAAGCATCTGGAGATTAACGAGTACTTTGAGAACGTGGCCCGTATAGGATTTTCGCACGCAGAGGTGAACGGTATCGCATTTCCCGTACAACTGGAAACCGGACCGAAAGGAGAAGTGCTGCATCGTTTTTATACCTATGCGCACGCGCTGGATCAGTTTGTCTCCAGTAAGCTGAATAAAGGTATATATAAGAGCGATTACCTGGCTGCGAATCTTAACTACCTGAAATATAATGCCGACTGCGCGCGGAAATACGGACTAACGCCCGGATTGGTCTGTTTCGAGCCCCGGTCTGTCCCCGAAGTATTATTACAGCGCTATCCGATGCTCCGCGGTGCGCGGGTCGATCATCCGTTGCGAAGCTTTCAGCCGCGGTACAACCTATCGGTTGCTCATCCGGTTGTCCAGGACCACTATGCCGAGATGATGGAAAAATTGATGCTCGAAGTGCCGGATCTCGACTACATTTCTATCTGGTCCAACGACAGCGGTGCCGGTTTCGAGTACACAAATTCATTATATGTGGGACGAAACGGCGGCGGTTATGTTATCCGCGAATGGAGGGGGGATAAAGAGATTGCCGAGGCTGCAGCGTTAAACCTTGTAAGATTTCTGAAAATTTTGCGGGATGCAGGCCGTAGCGTCAATCCGAATTTTCGTGTCGTCTTTCGGTTTGATCCCTTCTGGACGGAACATGAATATATTATGGAACATCTCGAAGAAGGATTGGACCTTGAGGGTGTTTCGATTACGCCGCATGGCATGAAAATGAATTACAAGCATCCGAAATATAAAGATGTACCGGAGGTACAATATACGGCACTTCACAATTCATTCTCGAGCGAGGAAAAGCTGCATATCGAAAAGTACCGGAAGCGGAACATCACTGCTGAGGTTATATATGCACCCGACGTTCTTTGGAATCACGAGCCGCTGACCGGTATTCCTTTCCCTTTCCTCATCCATGAAAAAATGTCTGCTATGGCCGGGCAGAGTGTGACTAGTATATGCCATTCGGGAGGGGTTACACCCCCTTCGTATATGCAGAAGAATATTAATCAGGAAGTGATACGAATATTTCAAATCGATCGATCGGTCGATTTGCTGGTTTTTCTCGAGAAACGGGCCGCCCGGTGGGTTGGTGAAGAGTTTGCAGAAGATCTTGTTACCTTGTGGAGACTCTCGGACGAGACATTCCGATCGTATCCGATCCCGGTATGGATTTATACATCGACCGGAGTGTGGTACAGATTGTTGGTCCGCCCCATCGTACCGGATATCGATGCGTTATCAGAGGACGAACGTGCCTATTATGAAGATTTTCTCCTTGCGACTCCACACAACCGGGCACGGGTCGATTTCCGGTACGACGTCGGCTTTGAGTTGACCGACAGTGAGAATTCGTACAGGGCGATGGAACGTATGGATACCGATCTTTTTCCGCTGCTCGATAGGGTAATGGGACTAACGAAACAGCTCATAGCAAAAGCATCAACAGATACCGGGAGACGCTATCTCGAAGAATTGTCCGAACGTTTTACCGCACTGCGTTGCTGGTTCAGAAATCAACGCAATGTCGCTGCATGGATAGCCGGTGTCCATGGGTTTCTGGAATCGAAGGACGATGATGAGAAAAAAGGATTCCGGGCGCTTCTCCATGCTATGGTACTTGATGAAATAGCGAACACCCGGAGTTTGCTCGAATTATGGGACACCACAGACCGGCGCTGGATGTATTATTCGGCGAAAGGTGAGACGACGTTTATTTACGGAGAGAATTTCGGCGATTGTCTGAGAAAGAAGATAGAGATTATGCAGGGTCACGTAGATGATATTCCCTACATCGACCCGGATTTCCAATGGAGAGTTCCGGGAATACCCTGGTCATATAAGAAGGAAACAGACATCGGGTAAAAGTGGTAATATTAAAGGCAAATATAAAAACAGACCAATCCTTTTCCAATGACGGTAGAATATCTATGAAACGATGGCTTCCATATCTCCTGGCGATGTTGCTCATTCCTGCTATCACCGAATCTGCAGACGCCGGTGTGGAGAAAGAACGTATTGTTTACGCAGTCGTTCTAACGAATCAAACCTATGTGGTCGGAGCTCCGAACCCGGAAACAGGCCTCTTTCGCAGCTATGATAATGGCGAGACTTGGGAGCATTCGGGCTGGAAAAATGTCCGGGCTTTCGGTGTTACAGTACCCCAGACCGATGAAGGGAAGACGATTTATCTTGCCGCCGGCAATGGAGTGCATAAGACCGAGAACGACGGCGCATTCTGGCGTTTACAAACGGATTGGCAGGTCACTGAAGTGCTTGATATATCGCTGCATCCGGACGAACCTGAAGTCGTCTACATCGCAACTGCATACGGACCCTTCAAATCTCCCGATGCCGGCAGAACATGGAGTAAAATCGGACAGGGAATGGATCAGTATTATTGTACGGCAATTCTGATAGATTCCGGGAACAAGGAACGGTTGTTTATCGGCGGTGAGGACGGACTGTACAGAAGCGTCGACAGCGGCGCGTCATGGATACGGCATGCACTGGAGGGGACGGGAGTGCGAACAATCGTGCAGCATCCGATAGATCATCGGACTATGTATCTCGGCACGGAGGACAGGGGGATATATCGGTCTCGCGACGGTGGAGATAGCTGGGAACCGGTGAACAGAGGACTGACGCTACAACCTATTTATACTCTTGCACTCGATCCGGATAATCCGGCGATACTCTATGCCGGCGGATGGAAAACCGGATTATTGGCCTCGACGAACGGGGGGAATTCCTGGACGCAGACACGCGGTGAACTGGCTGGTGAATCCATCGTATCGCTGGCCGTCCATCCCGATTCGCCGGAAATTGTCTTTGCGGGAGCATACCATCGTGGTTTATACCGGAGCGATACCGGGGGACGAACATGGCGGCATGTCGGATTAAACCGGGCGGATGTTTGGCGAATAATCATACAATAGGACATCGAACATGAGGATGTATTTATGAAACTATATGTAAACCGCTCCAGGCATTATTCCATCCTTGTGGTGCTGCTCCTTGCAGCTGCAGCCTGCAGCTCACCAGACCGATCCGCATACCTCGAAGGTTATGAGTCGCGCCGGCACAGTCTCATCTCATACTACGCTGATGCCGAGCCTTCGCGTAGTTACACGATCCTGACTGCGAAACTTTTACGCGGCACGGATATCGATGCATCGCTGACGTATCTCGACACATTATTCGCCGCTCCGAGCGGAGACATGTTCTGGATGTACAGCTCGCTCGGTATGTATCTTTACGGAAAGAAAAATCTTCCTGCCGAATACAGGGACGCCTACCGGGAGCTCTGGCGAACCTATACTCCATACCGGGGAGATACGGAAAACCACTGGGTTATGTACTATACAACACTTTATCTGGCGGCACAGGAGTGGCCGTCGGATCCGGAAGAAACCTGGTTCACCGGCAAAACTTCCCTGGAAAACCTCACTGAAGCAGGGGAATGGCTGAATGTCTGGATGGATATTACCACGTCGATCGGCCAGGGAGAATTCGATTCCCCGCATTATATGTCCGTGTTTCTAGCGCCTATGTTCCTGTTGTATGAATTTTCGAAAGATACAGGGATGAGAACAAAGGCCGGTATGATGCTCGATTACCTATTAGCTGATTTCGCGGCCGAGTACCTGCGCGGAAACTACTGCGGCGCCCACAGCAGAGATATGATACCTACCGTAACCGATCCGTTGAGAGCGGCAATGACATCGTTTGGCTGGCTCTTTTTTGGTGATACCGGATTTGTTCCCCGGGGAGAGACGTTGCTGGCAGCTCTGAGCTCATATAAACTTCCCCAGGTGATCTATCATATAGCAACGGATCGGGATGAACCGTATGTCCACATTGAACGGAAAAGGGTCCGGAATGTTATTCGTTACGGCACCGAGCTCAATCCTCCGGTATACAAGTATCTCTATATGACGAAGGACTATGCGCTCGGATCTCTCCATGGAGGAATAGCACAGCCGATTCAGCAGCATACGTGGGATGTAACCTTCGTATCGGATGAACCGAATAATTCGCTCTTCTCCATTCATCCGTATTACTCCGAACGGGAGGTCGGGATGTTTTTTCCCGAACCGCTCAAGATACTCGTTGACGGGATAGGCGGCGTGCGTCCGAAATATCCGGATCCGGATAAGTGGGTCGGGAGTTCTCCGTATACCGGGACATTTCAGTATAAGAACAGCATTATTGTTCTGTACGATATCCCGGAAGGAACAACCCATGAACAGATAAACGGGTTTTTCCCGAAAACCCTGAAAGAGAGACATATCGATCCCGGCGGGTGGATATTCTGCCATGGGGGTAATACCTATATCGCATACTTCCCCCTACAAAACTATCATTGGATCGATGAAGAGAGCAACTGGCGATTGCGAAGTTATGAGCGAAGGAACGGACTGGTGCTCGAGGTTGCATCCGCCGATGAGTATCCATCATTTGAGGAGTTCCAGACGGCAATCCGTGCTAATCGAATGGATCTGACGGAATTCGAACCGTCGGGAAGGGTGATCTATACGACGACTTCCGGAAACGTCATGGAATTTTCCTTCGCCGGCGAGCGATTTTTAAACGGAGAACGAATTCGGCTGGAGGATTATAAACTCTTCGACAGTAAATTCCTGCAGTCAGAGGTAGGGGGGAAGAAGCTTACACTAAGCGCCCGGGGAATTTCCCGCGAGCTGGATTTTAATCGGGTGAAGATCCGTGAACGTCGGTAGCCGTACGGATCGGATTCGCGCAACGGTTCGCGTCGGCGATCCGCTGCATGGCGCTCGATCCACGGCTTGACTATGTGTCTGATGTTGTATATATTTCTAATATATTAAACGTCGTTTAATATGTAATATCAATAAAAAGAGATGTGCCGTGAGTCGCTACCTTTTGGGCCTGCCCATCCGTAGGCATGCCGCCGGGTAGCGGCCAAACATATTTTGCGGAATACCATTTATGATCTCCCCAGCGCATTCTCTCTCATCGTCCGGCGATCGATGCACCGTATCGTTCGGCATCTGCTCGATTTCATTTCATTGCGATCCTTGTAACTGCCCCGGTATGCATGCGCCGGTGGCGGACGGCAACGGTCATCGCCGCCGTTTAACTCTGTCTCCGAATTCCGTTATCGCAGGATGACACGATGAAAACCCCGCAACTGGTAGACTATATCGTAATCGGGATGTATTTCATCCTGATGCTGGGCATCGGATTTTATTTTTTTCGCCGTATGAAAGATACGAAGGATTACTTCGCCGGCGGCAACAAGATTCCATGGTGGACGTCGGGCGTATCTCTCTATATGACCAATTTCAGCGCCTGGATTTTTTCCGGCGCGGCGGGATTCGTTTACGCGACAGGGTACTTCGCGCTTATATATCTGGGACTGGGTGCGTTTGCATACTACATCGGATCCCAGATGACCGCCGCACGTTGGCGCAGAAGCCGTGTAATTTCTCCCGTCGAATATACCAACACACGATACAATGTCACGACGCAGCAACTCTTCAGCTACGTTATCGCATTGGTATTCATCTTATCGGGAGGCGTACAGCTCGCCGCCATCGGGCGTATCCTCGCCGCCCCATTGGGTATCGATGTGAATATCATTATCATGGGCGTCGGCCTTATCATTATGGTATATACCTTCTCGGGTGGTCTCTGGGCCGTCAATATAACGGACTTTGTACAGTTCGTCATCCTGTTGTCGGTTACCATTGTCGTAGTCCCCGTCAGCATCAGTTTGGTCGGCGGTTTTTCCGAACTCATCAGGAACATACCGCCGCTGACCTTCGATCACGTCTATAACAATGTCCATTACGACATTCATTATATCGTGGGAATATTCATCGTGACGACGATAGGAGTCGCTGCGGGCGGAGCTCAGAGATTTTATAGCGTCCGCGACGAAAAATCGGCAAAGAAGGTGGGTAGATTGGCGGGAGTGCTATTCCTGACCTTCCCGTTTATCTTCGGAATTCCGCCGCTCGTCGCACGGATACTCTGGCCGGATTTATCTCAGGTCGATTTCTTCGCCGAACAGTTTCAGGCTCGTGATCTGGTCTTCATCGCCGTTTGTCTGAAAGTTCTGCCGGTCGGTTTGATCGGAGTCTTCTTTGCCGCGCTCCTTGCCGCAACCATGAGCGCTTTGAGCTCCGTGTATAATCTCGTATCGGCGATCATTGCGCGGGATATGTATAAGGATGCCTTCAAACCGAATGCATCCGAGCAACAGATATTCAAAGTTGGTCGTTTTGCTACAGTCTTTCTCGGAGTGAGCGTTATCGCACTCGCGCTTGCATTTGTGCACAGCGAAATGGGAATATTTAATATTATGATGGCGTTCTTTACGCTTTTCAATCTGCCTTCGTCGATACCGGTCGCCTTCGGCCTCATATTTAAATGGATACCGAGGTGGGGAGCGTTCTCGGCTACCATTTGGGGACTCTATATCGGGGTCCTGACCAGGTTCCTCCTCGGATGGGGTTTCGGTCCACAGATCTATCTTGTGGGTATCGTCACCTTTCTCATATTTGTTGCTTCGGGGTATCTCGGTACGCTCTATAAGACGAATAAACCTCGACTGGTTGTCATTTCAGCGGTATTTACCGTATCCCTCTACCTGCTCCTCGTGAAAAATGTCCATACCGATTACGGGCTGCTCGTCGATATAGGGTTGCCGCTCCTCATCGGATTGATGGGCGCGAGTTTATATGTGTTTGCAGGACTGTTCGCCCGCGAGTCGATACAGGATCGAGAACAGGTGGAAAAATTCTTCAGAAAACTTTATACCCCGGTCGATGTCGCCAAGGAGGTTTATGCACGGGGTGGAAAGGAAACTTCAACGTTTCCATTAGTTGGTATGAACACCATGTTCATCGGCGGGTTTATTTTTCTCTTGTATGCACTCCCCATTGAGGGTACAAAAACGTCCGCATTCCTGATACTTGGTACCGTCCTGTCAGTATTCGGCGCATCGATGTTTTACTTCGGCCGGCGCTCGGAGCGGAAAGCATTGGATAAATATCGGGCGGAGATTCGGGAGCGCGGATTGACCGCTGATTCATTCGACATTGATTAATGCAAATCTCAGACTATGATGGAAATCGGATTTGTCACGGACGAAATCAGCCCCGATCCCGCGGAAGCGATTCGCATCGGGAGCTCTTGGGGTATCCGAAGCTATGAATTACGCTGTATCGGAGCGAATCGTGTTCCTCATATTCCGAAAGAGGATGTATCCGTTTTGATGCATCTGATGCGAGAATATCCTGTTAGAATAACCGCCTTGTCTCCGGGGACGTTCAAAACCCCCCTGAACGGAAAAAGCGAACTGCGGAAAGAACTCTCCGAAGTACTGCCGCGGACATTCGAAATGGCTCATTCGCTGGGTACTTCCATGGTTATTGTTTTCGGGTTTCAGAAAACCGGCGAGGAAGGTCCCGAGATGCGTGGGGATGTCGTAGATCTTTTTATGAAGGCCGCAGAGGCAGCCCGCCGGTCGGATATTGTTCTCGCCGTCGAAAATGAGCCGGGATTCTGGTGCGATACCGGAGAAAGAACAGCTGCGATCATTGCCGATGTGGGCTCGCCCAATTTTAAAGCGAATTGGGATCCGGCCAATGCCGTCGGCACCGATGAGGTTCCGTTTCCGGACGGGTATTCGGCATTGAAACCGTATATCGTAAATGTTCATGTAAAGGATACAGATTCGCATGCGCTTTCGCGGTGTGTGCCCGTCGGGAAGGGTCTGGTGGATTGGGAGGGTCAGATCGGGGCGCTCGTTCGCGATAAGACTGTCGGGCACGTGACGATTGAAACCCACGTCCTGCCGCTTGTTGAAAACTCATGGGAAAATCTCAATATGGTTCGATCGTACCTATCCAACGTTCAATCTTGACGACTCATTTCATGGAGAAACTAACATATGACACTGGATTATAAAGTACCCGCTATCGACCGAATGGTTCAGGTGCTCGAGATCCTCTCGAAGGCGCCGCGGGGTATATCGCTCGCCGAACTTACGGTGATGACAAAGATTCCGAAGAGCACACTCTTCCGTATACTGTTTACGCTTCAGAAGTATTCCGTTGTATCGGAAGATCCCGAGAGGAAAACTTTCACCATCGGGTTGAAGCCCATCGAATGGGGAAATGCCGCGCTTGAAAAAATCGATCTTAAAGTCATTGCGCATCAATATCTGGTAAATTTCGCATATGAGACGAAGGAGAGCATATATCTGACGGTGCTTGATGACGGAGAGATCATTATCATCGACCGCGTCGATACACCGGACGTATGGCGTATCGTCGCCCGGCTCGGTACGCGATCGCCGTTCCACTGCACGGCGACCGGACAAGTCATCGTTTCCGATCTGCCGGATGAAGAGGTAAATAAGCTCATCAGAGAAAAGGGATTGAAGAAGTATAATCCCCGGACGATTTCGAGTCCGGCCGAATTGAAAAAGAAACTCAAGAAGGTGCATAAGCAGGGATATGCCGTCGCCGATAAAGAATACAAAGAAGACCTGGTCGCGATAGCAGTACCGATATATGAACATTCTGGAAGAGTGATAGCATCCCTCATGACCGCAATCCAGAGCGATCATGCGAAACGGAATAAAAAGTACATAGACGTTCTTATCGAGGCGCTCAAAAAAGAAGCGTATAATATTTCGCATAAAATCGGATACACGAAAGGATAGCTGCCGATCGGCTATCCGGTTACAGAGGATTAACCAACCGGAATATGAAACGACGAGACTTTTTTAGGTACGCGGGGGCCGGCGCGCTCGTTACCGCAGTCCAGCCGACAATTACCGCCGCTTCGACCATTGACGGCGATGCCGTTCAGGAACTTCATCATGACTTCCGCTCGGACAATCCGGGAAACGAATATTTTATTACGGGCAACGGCCATATCCTGGCGGCTATTCAATCATCTCCGGGTGAGCGGTCGGGTACCCATGCCGGTATGCTGCTTATGTCGTCTGCACATTTCGGCAGGAAGATGAGTTCATTCCTGTTTCATCCAGAACGGGGAATTCAGAATTCGAAATTCTTTCTCCGAATACGTGACAGAGCTTTTTCCGCACAACCGGGAGAATCGCGCATCAGTTGGTTCCGTGACGAGGGCATACCGATGATCTCGATCGAATGGAATGCAGAGGGAGTTGAAGTGCATGAACTCATGTATTGTCCGATAAACGATCCCGTCGTTGTGCGAACCATACGCGTTAAGAACGTCGGAAGCGCTCAGCAGCGCGTCGACGGAACGATTCTGCTCTATCCGAATCTCATGCTGTTCGATGAATACGCCGTCGATCGGGTAAACATGTCGCTCACTGCTCTTGGGTATCACCGGCTGCAGATGTTTTGCGACGGCAGAGCTACGGTCGGCGACAGACATATGCAGATATCCTTCGGCGAAGTAAAACCGGGGGAAACAGCCGCCGTCAATGTGTATCTCTCCGTAGATCAGCCGAGGGAGCACGTGGAGGTTAAAGGTGCAACACAGATGAAGCATGAGACAAAGGAATACTGGTCGAAGTGCGCGACGTTTGATTCGTCTTCCGATGATCTGAACAAGCTGTTCGCATGCGCTCAGACCGGTATCCGGGCCGCCGTCGCTAAGAACGGGAAGATGGACGGAAGTATCTGGCAGTATAACCTCGAATGGGTCCGGGATCAGTCGATGGTGGCGATAGGTTCGGTCATGGGAGGATTGCCGGATGTATCGACTGCGCTCATCAATCGGATGCTGGAACACTCCGTCGACGAAGAGGGTGGAACCGTGGAGTCCAGCCGGTACCGTCCGCCGGAAACGATGGAGTTGGACCAGAACGGCTCATTATTATATGCAATTTGGATGAACACGGCCTGGACGGGCGACGACACCATTATCCGGGAACACTGGACGAAAATAAAAAAGGTTGCAGACTATGTACTCCGCCCTGAATTCAGGGATCCGGCGATCGGCCTCTTGAAAAATTCACGCGAGTACTGGGAACGCGACCCCGGATTCGGTGTCAAAGAGGGATACGAGGTGACCTATCAGATGTGGAATATTCTCGGTCTTGAAAAAGCCGCCGAGCTGGCTCTGCTCATGAACGATCGCGCATCCGCTAAGAAATGGACAGAAGCTTCCCGCCTCATGAGAAAATCATTCCTGTCGCATCCTCAATTATCGCAAATCGAGGACGGCCGTTTCATCAAGCGCCGACTCCCCGACGGTACTGTACAGCGAACGTTCGAACCTCCCAACAGGGGGGCGATGCCGCCCGGTATGCCGTTAAATGTCGAGAAGGTTTCCTATTGCGATCCCGATGCATCGAGTTCGCTGCCCATCGTCTGGGGACTTGTTGATCCCCGCAGCGACGTTGCGCTCAATACCCTCCGATCGATGGAGCACTTATGGAATCAGCGATGGGATTACGGCGGTTATGCTCGCTACGATGTCACCTCCGAACCGGACTCCCCCGGTCCTTGGCCGTTCGCTACAATGTTCATAACCCGTGCATACCACGAAGCCGGCGATCATGAGAAAGTGTGGAGATCTCTGAATTGGCTGTTGAATATTCAAGGAGGAAATGCCGGAGCCTGGTTTGAGTATTATGGGCAGCGCCCGACACCGCCGCTGCCGCCCGTTGGAATTGTCGTCTGGACATGGGCTGAACTATTAATGTACTTTACACACCATATGATAGGTTTTAGACCCGGGCATAACTCTTTGAAAGTTCGGCCGAAGCATCTTGACGGTATCGAATCGCTGTACGGAAAAATGCTTGTACGTGGACGGACGGTTACATATAACATCCATCGGACAACGGACGAGCCGTACGCGGTTGTGGGAGGCAGGAGAACAGGTCTTGTCGACGGAACCATTGAAATGCCGTTTCCCACGGAAGATACCGGAGTGGAAATATTCCTGTAACGAAGTGAACAAATAACGCCGGAGTTTTTTACATGACGAAAGGTACGATCAAAACTACCGTTGTAGGCAGCTATCCGACTCCTCAATGGCTTCGGGTTTTCGGAACCGCGGAGAGCTTGCGGGATGCAATGATGGTGGTGTTAAAAACGCAGGAACTGGCCGGAATCGACGTGATTTCGGACGGCGAACTTTCCAGATGGGATATCAACCATCCGGAAACGAACGGTATGATCGACTATTTTATCCGTGCGTTCTCCGGTATCGAGACAAAACTCAGCCGGAAACAGATTGACACATTCCGCTCGCAAGAGGGAATGCAATACAGAACGCAGCCCGCTGGCGTGATCGTCGATCGCATCGGACCGGGAACTATGAATCTGCTCGCAGATTTCAATCGGGCCAGGTCCCTCACTACGGCGCCGATGAAATTCACGCTTACCAGTCCCTATATGCTTGCGAAGGTACTCACCGACGAATATTACTCCGGATTTCCCGAAGTGGTCTATGCCATAGCCGATGTACTGGCCGAACAACTTGAAGGTCTCGATGCCGATATTATCCAGGTCGATGAGGCGAATCTGACCGGACATCCGGAGGATGCCGAACTCGTCGCAGATGCGATTAACCGCGTGTTCAAACGAACGAAGAGTATTAAAGCAGTTCATCTCTGCTTCGGTAATTACGGCGGCCAGACCGTGCAGAAGGGATCGTATACGTATCTTCTTAAATTCTTCAATAAACTGGAATGCGATCATCTCGTGCTTGAAATCGCAAGAAGGCCGGAAAGCGAACGTGAATTTCTCATAGATATAAAACCGGAATTAGGTATCGGCATAGGAGTTATTGATATCAAAGATAACCAGGTGGAAACGCCCGACACGGTAGCCAGGCGTATCGAGAGCGTTGCAAAACTGATCGGCCCGGAGAGGATCCGGTATGTTCATCCGGATTGCGGTTTTTGGATGTTGTCGCGGCCGGTTGCGGATGCAAAGATGCGCGTTATGGTAAAGGGGAAAGGTTTGTATACCGGTACGGAAGACGAAGACTAACTCATGTCTCATTCCATATAAGAGCGATACGTCCATGTCAAAATATTTCAAATATCCCACCTTGCAGGCGTTGCGGGAGGATATACAGGCCAGGGGGCTCGGCATATATCTGGAGGAAAAAATAGATAAAATCCTTCAGCCGGTAAAAATAAAAGGACGACATGCCGGTAATGCTCTCGGGATCCAACCGATGGAAGGGTGCGACGGCGATCTTGAAGGCACACCGGGACCGCTGACCTTCCGGAGATGGGAGCGGTTCGGGCATGGAGGAGCAAAGCTTATCTGGGGAGAAGCTACTGCAATTTCCCGGGAGAGCAGGGCGAATCCAAGACAACTCCTGATAAATGAAAAGAATCTCCCGCACTTCGCTAACCTTCTCATACGGACCAGAAAAGCGCATAAGGAGATTTACGGTACCACAGATGATCTGATAATCGGGCTTCAAGTAACGCATTCGGGGCGATACTCGTATCAAAGGCCGATCATTGCTTATCACCATCCCCAGGTAGATTCATTAACGTATGTCCACAAGCAGACGAAATCGATTCTTCCGAAGGATTATCCGCTTGTGAGCGACGATTATCTCGAACGACTGGAAGATGAGTTCGTTGCGACTGCTCTCCTCATTGAGAAAGTCGGTTTCGATTTCGTCGATATAAAACAATGCCACACATATCTGTTATCCGAACTGCTGGGAGCGCGTACGCGTCCCGGAAAATACGGAGGAAGTTTCGAGAATCGCACCCGGTTGATCAGGAATATCCTCGGGAAGGTAAGACAGGTAGTGGGGAGCGATTTCATTATCGCGAGCAGGATCAACGCTTACGACGGAATTCCCTACAGGCAAAATGAGAGCACCGGGATCGGAGAGCCGATGAAATACGAAATTCCGTATCGGTATTCGTTCGGCGTCGATCCGACGAACCCGCTCCGTGAAAATCTGACGGAAGTGAAAGAGTTTATACGACTCATGGTAACCGGAGGAATTTCGCTCCTGAATATTTCAATGGGCAGTCCGTATTATAGTATGCACATCGGAAGGCCCTATGAAAAAGCGCCTCTCGACGGGTACGAATCACCAGAGCACCCGCTCGAGGGAGTCGAAAGACACTTCAGAATAACCGGCGAATTGCAAAAATCTTTCCCGGATGTACCCATGATAGGAACCGGCTACAGCTGGCTCCAGCGGTACCTGATCAATGCAGCCGAGGCGAATGTCAGGAAAGGGCTGGTCTCGATCGCCTCTGTCGGCCGCGGCGCCATTGCCTACCCGGATTTCGTAAAAGATCTCATAGAACATGGGGAAATGAAACGAGCGAAGGTTTGTCTGGCGGTTAGTTACTGCACGAACCTTATGAGGTCAAAACATAACGAATTCGGACAATTCGAAACAGGATGCGTACCGCGCGATCCGATATACGCGGAGATATATAAAGAAACTCTTAAAGAGAAAGAGAAGACCGTCTGAGCCGGGGAGTCGTCTATATCCCTCCGTCCGGTCGGGAAATTCAAGAGGCTCTATGCGACGTTTTTTGATAATTTCTTTCGGACTCTGCCTTATTCTGTATAAAGGGGATGCACAGAGCAGCGATCGGTCGGAATTGCTCTATATCGGATCCGCCTCTGAAGAGACCGTCTCTCTGATCCGGCGGCTCGACATAGAGATCATCTCGTCAGTCCGGAATAATCTCTATCTGATAACCACAAAAACCGAATCTGCTGCAGGAGAGAGGGATCGAGTTCTCCGAAGTGATGCAGAGTGACGATGAATTGACTCTTTACAAACGCGCGATGTACGGGGAGTCGATGAAGCTGAGCTCCGTCTACCGAACCTACGAGGATATGCTCGAGACAATCGACGAGCTGATCCGAAGATATCCCCGCAGGATCGCACGTGAGACGATTGGACTCACACAGCAGGGGAAGCGCCAAATAGTCGCCGTAAAAATATCGAATGATATCCGTTCATCGTCCGGCCGGCCGGTAATACTGTTTACGGGTTCGATACACGCCCGGGAGCTCGTCCCCGCGGAAATCTGTTTTGAGTTGATCAATCGTCTTGTCAACGGGTACGGTACCGATGCCCGGATCACCGATTGGCTCGATAGATACGAGATATACATTGTGCCGGTGATAAATGTCGACGGACACTATATCGTTACCAACAATATCGATCCACGATGGAGAAAGAATGCCCGGGATGCGACCGACGATTGGGTAGATGTACGGTATCCGGCGGGAATCGATCTCAACCGCAACTACGATTTTAATTTCGCACTTGGGGGTTCGGGAGAACCCGAGAGCGACCGCTACCGCGGACCGCATCCGTTCTCCGAATCGGAAACTCGTGCGGTCGGATCTCTCATCGAGAGAATCAGACCGGTTCTATCCATAAACTATCACAGCCAGGGGGAGGTTATATTCTATCCGTGGGTCTGGCGCGGCATGAACGCTCCCGACGATAAGCTGCTCACCGAAATCGCAAGCGGTATAGCAGAAACGATTAACAAAATGGATGGCTCGGGTTCGTATGATATTGCCTATGGCGCCGGTCTCGTCGGGCAGAGCTATCCTTGGCTTTATGGACGCTACGGAACATTCGATTTCATCGTCGAAACCGGACTGGGCGCCCACATCTTTCCTCCCGATGAAGTACATGATATTGTTGAAGCGAATATTCCCGGTGCGTACTATCTCCTCGAAAGAGCGAAGGGACCGGGTTTCAACGTGTCCGTAACGGAAGCTGAGACGGGCAGTCCGATGGAAGCTGTCGTCTGGTTCCCTGCAATCGAATCAGAGGAAGTCGACAGAAGAACTACAAATCCCCGAACCGGACGATACTACAGATTGCTTAAGCCAGGGACATATTATATGATCGTTCAGAAAGAAGGGTATCGGACGGTTGTTGTCCCTGAAGCTGTGGTCCGTGAGGGCGAATGGACTCCTCTCACGATCACGATGCATCCCGGTGAATAAATGAAACAATTATTCGGACAATCGATTTCAGAGAAAGAGCTCAACCGGAAGATCGGAGCTCTCACGCAAGTTGCCGGTATCCGGCGAGTCCGTCTCGAGGAAGGGAGAGCGCATCGTGTTTCCGTGGCGGAAGTTTACACGGGTTCAGGTTTACGATACGATGTAATCCTCGACAGGGGTATGGATATATCGCGGGCGGAATTCAAGGGGATACCTCTCTCCTGGCGTTCAACGAACGGCGACGTCCATCCTTCATACTATGATCCGCTGACCGACGGATGGATTCGATCATTCGCGGGAGGACTTATGTGCGGTTGCGGCATGTCCAATGTCGGTGCATGGTGCAGCGAGGAGGATGAACATTTCGGTCTTCATGGACGCCTCTCTCATTCTCCCGCATATGATGTTGTCACGAATACAGAATACCGTGAGGATGAGATCGTTTTTTCCGTATCCGGCTCCATTTCGGAAGTCTCGCCCTTCAGATACAATCTCAGACTGCGGAGAAGAATCGGCTCGGCGCTCGGGGGATCGGTGATTTATCTTGTCGACAGCATCACGAATCTCGGAGACTCTGCTACACCCCTGATGATGCTGTACCATATAAATCTCGGATGGCCGGTGATCGGGGCCGGTTCGCGTTTATGGATGAACGAGAAGGTATCCATACCGCGTGATGCGGAGGCTGAAAAAGGATTGGAGCGGTTCAGGGAGTTTTCGGAACCGGCAGCCGGATACCGGGAACAGGTCTTCTATCATACATTGGCCGCCGATGAACAAAATACAGCTTGCGTCATCGTGGAGAATTTGGAGCTCGATCTTGCAGTCGCCATTGAGTACCGTGTGCATGAGCTGCCGAATTTCGTTCAATGGAAAATGCTGAGAAACGGTCTATATGTACTCGGTCTCGAACCGGCAAATTGCCGCGTCGAGGGGAGGGTTGCGGAGCGTGCACGCGGAACTCTCCGTTTCCTTGAATCCGGAGCAAGCGAAGAGTTCCGGATCAGCATAGCCGTAATAGAGGGGCGTGATTCCATCCGCCAGCAAAAGGAAAAATATAGTCTCAGATGAGCCGGACAAAGGTAAATATCGCTCTCGCAGGAGTATCGAATCACGGGAATACCATACTGGAAGCTATACTCGCGAATGAGAATCTTCATCTTGTCTCATGCTTCGATACGAACACATCCGCAATGGAATCGACTGCCGGCCGCATCGGCATTAAGGCCGCGTCGGGATATTCCGAATTGGTGGCCGACCCGGACATAGAAGCTGTCGCCCTGGCGACGCCGAATCATGTCCATCTCGACCAGGTAAGAGAAGCCGCAAGCCGGAAAAAACATGTATTCCTCGAGAAACCGATCGCAAATTCGATGGCAGACGCCCGGGAGATCGTCCGTAGTATAAATGAGGCAGGACTCATTCTCTCTATCGGTCATAACTCACGACGTAAACGCACCTTCAGGACGGCAAAAAAACTGCTTGAGGAGGGTAAAATTGGAGTCGTTGTGGGAGTCGATGCAAACTTATCGCGTCCGGCCGGCCTGCAGGAAGGTTTGCCTGAATGGAAAGCGGATGCCAGGACGTGTCCACTCCTGCCGATGATGCAGTTGGGAATTCATTTTATCGATACGATTTCGTATCTCGTCGGAACGGTTTCGCGCGTAGCTTGTCTCGCATCCCGTCTCGCCATGAAAGGATCCGCCCTCGATACAACGGCAGCGGTTATGCAACTGGAATCGGGAGTCACTGCGACCTTGTCTTCGCACTATATTACACCAGAAACATACTCTGTCAAGATTTACGGAACAAAAGGTATCATCCGGTGTACTCCGACCGCTCTTCAACTTGAACGGACAGATGACTATAGAAAAAGCGAGTTTACCGATTATGATTTCAGCGATGAAGGTATGGAGAGTTACATACTCGAGATGAAGGAATTCGGCGATTGCATTATCGGAGGTACGAAACCCGAAATCGACGGCGAGACCGGGCTTCGGGCATTGGCTTGCATCGAAGCAATGCTCCGTTCCTATGAAACAGGGCGCGTCGTCGAGGTAGAGGAAATTATAAACGGTAGATAACAGGCGTTCGGAAACAATGTGACGACTAAAGATAGGATTTTACGCGTTTTCCGGAAAGAACCGAGCGACCGGATTGTATGGCAGCCGAGGCTGTACTATTGGTATTACGGAAATGGGCTGCAGAACTCTCCTCCCGAAGGATATCAAGACGACTCCTCGATTAAATCGTTCTATGAAAATTTCCCCGGGTATAATGGCTATGTCCCGGAGATACTCAAAGGCAAGCGGATGATAGATGTCTATCGTGCTCTCAATGTTTCTCCGCGGTATCCCGAGGAAATTCTCGGAATCAGGTTGATTGACTACGAGATCGGCGATTCAATCACAGTCCGGACTAGCTATTCGGGAAACGGGGAGAAAACAATCGAATCGATTACACCCGTAGGTACGCTGACCGAAGTACTCCGGCAGGGCCAGCATGTCGAGTTTCCAATAAAAGAAACGGATGATTTCCACGTTATGGAATATTTGCTCGAACATACCAAGCTATCCTTTAACCATACGGCGTATGAAATCGCAGAACGGGAGTTCGGCGGCGACGGCGTCGTCACCGTCATGCTTCCGAGATCCCCACTGCAGCGACTCATCATCAATTATATGGGCCTTGAAACGACCGTTATGATGTTGCATGAGCATCCGGATCATACGGAGGGGTTGATGAACGCCATCGGTGCATGGGACGATCGCATGATCGAGGTCGTCGGAAAATCTTCCGTCCGAATTGCGAACTTCGGCGAGAATATCGACGCCAATCTCATTTCACCGAGATTGTTCAGAAAATATCATCTTCCGTATTACAACCGAAGGATCGAGCAGCTGCACGCAGAGGGAATCTACTGTCACATTCACATGGACGGATCGCTCAAGCCGATACTGCCGTTTATCCGTGATTTACATTTCGATGCGATAGAAGCGCCGACTCCCGTTCCACAGGGAGATGTAACACTCCGCGAACTGAAAGAGGCGCTCGGGGAGAAAATCCTGATCGACGGAATACCCGCATTATTGTTCGAACCCGACTACTCTCTTGATGAGTTGCGGGAAACCGTCGAGCAGCTTATAGAATTGTTCGCTCCGAACCTGATACTCGGCGTTTCGGACGAATTGCCGCCTACCGGCAATATCGACCGCATTTCATATGTCGCAGAACTATTGGATTCCAGGTTAAACTGAATCGACCGATGGATACGCAACGCAGCGAATTAATAATCAATACACGGCCGACATATCATGTCGTATCCCATACGCATTGGGACCGGGAATGGTACCTGAGCTTTGAAGAATTCCGCGGCATGCTCGTCATGCTCGTCGACGACCTGCTGGAACTTCTCCGCTCAAATCCCGGATTTAAATGCTTTACGCTCGATGGCCAGGCAATTGTCTTCGAGGATTATCTGCGGGTCAGACCAGATAGGAGAGATGAATTACGCTCACTCATTCGCGAAGGGCGCTTGTTTGTCGGTCCATGGTATGTGCTTGCGGACGAATTTCTCACGAGTGCGGAGTCAACAGTCAGAAATCTGCTCATCGGAAAACACGAATGTTCGGATATGGGCGCCTGGATGAACGTGGGGTACCTGCCGGATACCTTCAGCCATATCGCGATGATGCCGGCGATCTTAACCGGTTTCGGAATCGACAACGTTATCCTCTGGCGCGGATTCGGAGGAGAGCCCGGCCAGGAAACGTCCGAATATTTCTGGAAGGGTCATGACGGATCCGGTGTTCTTATGACCCATCTGTCGAAATTCGGGTACAGCGCCGGATATGTCGGGGATGCGGACCCGGATCAGGTGATCGAACTGTTCGAACGACTCCGCTCGGAGCTCGACCGACGGGCCACGACAAGTCAGCGGCTCTGGCTCAACGGCGGCGATCATCACTGGCCCGATAAGTCGCTGCCTCAAGCGCTGCAGATCCTCTCGGATCGTTACGATGTAGAATTCATGCACAGTAATCTGATAGCTTACACCGAGCGGTTGAAACGGGAAGCTGCAGATCTCCCCGAAATCTCGGGAGAGCTGCGGTTCGGGTTTCATCAGGCGTTCGCGGTACAGGGAGGCGTCTACTCGAGCCGAATGTATATCAAACAGGCGAATGCAGCGTGTCAGCATCTGCTCGAACGGTATATCGAACCGCTGAATGCTCTGAGCGTCCTTTCGGGTAACGAGTCCCGGTTGCCGCTGGTCACCCATGCCTGGAAGACCCTATTGCAGAACCATCCCCATGACAGCATTTGTGCAACCAGTATCGACAGCGTCCACGACGAAATGATGACCCGTTTCAAACGAGTGAATGAAATAGCGGAGACAATAAAGAGGTTTTGTCTGAACGATCTGCTTCCGGCCGCCGCTGCTGGATATAGAGACGATACCTGTCTGTATATTTTTAATATGTCGCCGTTTGACAGAACGGAGGTCGTCGAGGCAAACATAGATTTCTTTCTTCAGGACGTCGTCGTCGGCCTCAATCCCGATGTCAAGATCGATGCGAAGCGAAAACCCGTCGGATCATTCACCCTGCTCGATCCCGAAGGTATGCCTGTCCCGTATGAAATTTTAAAAAGAGAAGAAACATTCGGGATCTCATATTCGAAAGCCGGCTACCCGAAACAAACGGCCGTCGAGCGCTTCACCGTCAGGCTGTTCGCGGATGAAATACCCGCATTCGGATATACCTGTTACCGGATAGATCGGAACAAAAAAGGAAAGCATGTCAGGGATAGCTCTCTGCGAACAGGTCATCGAAGTATTGAAAATAGCTACCTTAAAGTCGAGGTTACCTCCCGCGGGCTGCTGGTTATGACTGATAAGGAAACCGGTTTGGTATACAGGGACCTGAATAAATTTGAGGACGGGGGAGATATCGGCGACGAGTATAATTATTGTCCCCCTCAAAAAGACCGGATTATAGATTCATCGGGCTCCCGGCCGAAGATAAAAATCCGGAAATCTTCTCTCTCGGTTTCCATTACTGTGGAATATGCGTTGAAAGTACCGGTTTCCGCAACAGCGAACAGGAAATCGAGATCCGGTAAACTTCATCCGCTTGTAATCAGGAGCGCTGCCACGCTGAAGCCGGATTCGCGCCGGCTCGATATTGAGACCGAGGTGGATAACAATAACGAGGATCATCGACTCCGCGTATGTTTTGCATCGGGTGTTCGAAACAATAAGAGCTACGCCGATACTCCATTTGCGGTAGTAGAGAGGCAACATATAAATTATAAAGAGAAAGATTTCCCGATCGAGATCCCGCCGCGCCATGCACCTATGTCGAAGTTTGTAACAGTTCGCGGCAACGGAAGATGTCTGACTATCATATCGAAAGGATTACCCGAGTACGACGTCTTCGGAGACAGGCAGGGAACAGTGGCATTGACGCTTCTTCGTTGCGTCGGATCGATATCATACGGCGATTTAAAAACCCGAAGAGGAGGTGAAGCCGCATGGAAGAATCTGACTCCGGGCGCACAGTGTCGGGGGAAACATCGGTTCGAATACTCGATATTGCCCCAAGCGGATTCAGAGCCGTTTGTGTGGGACCGGATGCTGCAGGAGGTCGAATCGTATATAACCCCGCCATTCGTTTGGACCGGAAAGGGAGAGGGCGAAACGAATTTAAAAAAGCAATGGCTAAAAACCGATATGACCGGATGTATCTTCAGTGCATGTAAGGAGAGCGAAGATCGTGCGGGGATTATTCTTCGGTGGTATAATCCGGGTGATGCACCCCGATTTGCATCGATCGTTTCGGCAGAGACGGTACACCGTGCATCCGTGGTTCGGCTCGATGAGACAGTTGTCGCCGGTATGAATATTCTCAATGGAAATTCGGTAGAATTAACGTCACAGGAACGATCAATCTCTACCGTCAAACTGGAGAGGTGATCGAATTGTACAATTTGAAGTCCAGATGCAATATATGATGATGCATTCTCGATTAGAGACAAAAATCCGGAGTATTCTATGATTGACAGCGGGTATAAGATGGGTTTGCAGGAGAACGCGATGAGACTCGCGATTTACCGGTATGCAAAGGTCCAGATGGTGGAGTTAATGGGAGGGTGGGCGCAATCCGTACCTGAGGCAGAAATAAAGGTATCCTTCGGCCGGCAGATGTATCAGGATATGGTGCATGCCGATTTGCTTGGAAAGAGATTGCCCGAACTCAAGGTACGTCGAAAACAACGCCAGTTGGTGGCGCCGAGCGATTCGTTCGTCCGAATGCTTGAAAAGATCTGGAAAGCAGAAGATTCAGTCCGGCGTATGATTGCTTTGTACCGGATATTAAAACCCGGTCTGGTGGAAGCGTTGTCGGATCACCTCGTGTCTATCGCGCTTCCCGAGGACGAGCCGACGGAACGGATTCTCAGGAGCATCATCGAGACCGAGCGCGACAACATCGAGTGGGGAGAGGAGGTAATAAGCAGGTTGATGCCGGAACGTGAAGGAAAGCAACCGGAATATCTTACCTGGCAGAAAGAGCTTGAAGCTGCATGGACCGATTGCGGCGGCATCACTCCCGGAGTGCCGGAATCATCTTCTTACACCTTTCTCAAGGAATTCGAATATAGTTTACAGCCTGTTCGTGATGCCAGATGGACGATCGCAGACGATGTCTCCGGCTATACGGAAAAAGGATGGTCTTTCGATACAGTCGAGGGAAAACTGCATCTGCTGCACGATCTGTTGAACAGCGAATTCGTGACGGTGGAGCGAATGGGGCGGATTCTTGCCGAATTCCCGGATCTCCCATGGGAAACGAGATTCGATATGGCACGTCAGGCATGGGATGAAGCCCGCCATGCTGAAATAATTCAACGGCGGCTGGAGGAGCTGGGAGGATACGTGGGAATGTATCCGATTAATTTCTGGGGATGGGAGATGGATGTGAATCGTCCCGATCCACTCGAACGCCTCGCACTGTCGAACATGACATTTGAAAGAGAAAGCAGCAAGCATGTCCGTGAATGGATACTGCAGGCTAAAAGAACCGACGATCCCGCTTCCGTGCATGTACTCGAATATATCCTCGCCGATGAGGTAACGCATGTCCAATATGGGCTCCACTGGGTGGATGCGCTCACAAAGGATGATCCGGAAAGAAGAAAGAGAGTCCTCGAATACCCCCGCTCGGTGCTTGCGAACCGGCACCCGGTCGGAGTCAAGTTTGGTGAAACGACGGACCGAAGAGACAACATCCAATAAAGGATAATCAACGGAATGTATCCGGGATATATATTGTATAAACGAATCGGCATATTCACAACCATTCTCATCTCTCTGCTAATCTTAGTATCGGCAGGATGCAGCCGCGGACCGTCAGATAAGGATCTCGGTCGAACGATGGGCTATGCATCCGCTGACTCCGTTGTCACACATGTATTCGAACTCGCGGACCCGAAGTATGAAGGAAGACCGACCGGATTGCAGTCGATGCTCGATGCGTCGGCATATATCAGAGACAAGATGATATCGTACAACCTGAGACCCGGGGCATCGGATACCTCATATTTCCAATGGTTCGATGTGGATTATAATCAGATCGCCGGACCTGCGGCCCTACGGGCTTCGATCGGAGGAAGAACGAAGAATTTCAATCTCCTCGAAGATTTCATACCATCGAGTATCAGCGGCTCGGGACGGTTCACCGACAAACCATTAGTAATCGTAGACTCATCGGTTTCGATATCCGACCTTAAAGTTATTCGCGGAATGGCGGCGATCTATGTGCCGCCGGCTGTGCTCCCCGAACCCGACACCGCGATCTCCGCATACGATCGAAGAGGGATGCCGCGGCGACATATTCTGGAGATGGCTGCGCAATTTGTGCAAGCAGGGACTGCCGCGCTCATCGTTCCCGGAGGTACATCGGGAACAATCTCGTCTTATGGGGTGGAGGGCATGCCGATCTATCAGGTGACGCCGGAAGTTATCGACCGTTTGCTCGGGAATAGAACTCAGAGCGCTTTACGCCGCGGCATCAGGAGAATCCGGGGCGTGACCCTTTCCGGCGAGGTGGCAACGATTTTTCACAGTAACGCTGCAACCGTGAACGTCATAGGTGTGCTGCAGGGAGCCGATGAATCATTGAGGAACGAATATGTGATCGTCGGTGCACACGCGGATCATGTTGGTACAATAGCCGGGCATGTGCATTACGGGGCACACGATAATGCAAGTGGAATCGCCGTCATGCTCGAAACGGCACGATTGACGGCAACGTTGGCTGAATCCGGATTCTCGCCGAAGCGGTCAATTCTGTTCATCGCATTCACCGGAGAGGAAATGGGATTGCTCGGTTCCCGGTATTATGTGGAACGTGAGCCGGTTCGTCCGCTCGGGAGTACGGTAGCAATGTTAAATCTGGATATCGTCGGCGGCGGTACGGGATATATGGCAGTCGGGGGAGAAAATTTCCCCGGTTTTTTCAATCTGATCAGGAGCATCAACGAGGAGTATATCGGGGCGGAGCTGTTGAAACGACCCAATGCTCCCAATTCGGATCACTATTTCTTTGCGGAAGAAGGTATCCCGTCGGTATTCCTTTATGCGCTCACCGGACCTCCGATCGGTATTCATACGCCGACGGATACAGCCGATAAAATGGATCCGGATTTCATGCAGCAAACCGCCAGGTTTGCGTTTCGGATAGTCTGGGAGTTGGCGAATCATGACGATCCGGCGAGCTTGAGATAATTATCGTTTGTTGCGGTAGCGGAATAATTTCGTTCAGAGAAAATTTATATCGACATAAAATGATTTCGGATATGAAGGTGTACACGGGTCGTATGTTTACTGTAGGGGGTAAGATCGCAACCATGCTTGTATATGCGATCTTGAGTTCGTCGATGTTGGACTCGCTCCATTCTGAAGAACAGCCGGATCGTACACTCCCTGCATCCGCATACATTCAGCAGCTGGCAATCGATCGGCATAATCCGGAAACCCTCTTTGCGGCGACAATCGGTGCAGGCTTGTTTAAAAGTACGAACGGCGGTTTACTGTGGAAAGCCGTCAACCGGGAATCGGGCATTCTTCAATTTTTTGTTGTCGTCATCGATCCCGGGGATAATCTGAAAGTGTACAGCGGCGGAAACGGAAGCGGTCTCTGGGTCTCTGAAGACGGCGGAGAAAACTGGGAGAGAGCGGGGTTGGCGGGGGTCACGATTTGCGATCTTGTAATAGACCCTTCGAATCCCGACAGATTGTTCGTATTGGCTCCCGAGGGTATCTACAGAAAGCAGGACGGCGAATCGGATTGGAACCTGGTTTTCAATTACCGATCGTTTCTAAATGAGAACTGGAGCGGCGACTATCCCGAACAATTGTGGGAGTACAGCAGATTTCAAAAGATTGCAGTGAATCCCCACGATCCCCGGTCTATTCTTATCGGCGCACGCTGGGAAGGAGGACTTCACCGGAGCGACGACGGGGGAGATACCTGGAGACACGAATGGATCTCCGGGATATTCAGGAGAGTGGATCAGATCCTGTTTCACCCGCAAGATCCGGATGTAATATTTGTCGGAACGCACCATCAGGGTCTGTTTAAGTCGTACAACCGTGGGAAGAGCTGGATATCGATGAGCAGAGGAATCGAACCGCAGATCAGAACGCCGTACTACGGGGCGTATCTGATATCGGGACTTACCATGGAACCGGGTAATCCGCAGGTCCTGTATACCGGGAGCGACTATTCGAACTGGAAATCATTGGACGGCGGCTTAAGCTGGCGGGAAGTCGGGAAAACGTTAACTTGTGAATTCGCCAGAACCTTTGCGGTCGATCCGCATCGGACGAATATAGTGTATGCGGGTACAAACATTGGCATTTATAAATCATTCGACGGAGGTGAGTCATGGATTGCCGTCAACAACGGATTTCCAGAACGGAAGATTCTGCAAATACTGGACGCCGAAATTGACGAGAAAAAATTCCAGTATGCTCTCGTCGAGGGCAGGCCGGCTGTGTACAGACGGGAAGTTACTGAAAAAGAAGATTGGCTGCCTATGTCATGGCTGCTCTATGAGGAGGGCGACAGCATATGGTACGACGCCGACGCACAGGTATTGAGCCTCCGGACGCCGAAGGGAGTGATACGAAGCTATGATGGAGGATTTCGGTGGGATATCGAATCCGTCTCTTACGCGGCAGCCATCGCACCCTCTCCGCGGGATCCTGTCTGTAAATCAAATACCGATCCTTCACATGCGAAGTTGCGGGTTAAAATCGTGGGTGATGTTTTTTTCCAGGATACCTTGGTCGATCCGCTCTACAGACGTCCACCCTATGTGAGTCTTCAGCTCGTAACAAGTAATTATCCATGCAACCGCAGCGAACCGCTCTGGTCAGGAAACTGGGAGAGCAGTCTCGACGGGTGTCTCTCTATTCCAGGGGCGGTATTCAGCGGAGGAAGGGATTATATACTGTATGTCGAAGTCCGTGATTTTCAGAGAAACACGCTGGTTGGTTATACGCCTGTTGATCCCGACTCGGACGATGTTCTGGTGGTACGGGTCGATCCGGCAATTTTTCCGCCGTGTTTGAATAAATAATCATCATATTATAAATCGCTTTTGAATTATATAAGAAGGAATCAGGATATATGTCTTCAGTTGCAGGAGGTAATACGATCAGGGCGGCGCTCGAACGCGTGACAAAAATTGAACTTCCCATGTCCGATGCGGGCGTCCATGCGACGGTAGCGGACATCTTCATACGGAAAATCTGTACCCGCGCATCGATCGTTCAAACAGAATGGGGCGATTCCCTCCCTGCTCCGGGGACGGTGCGTGTCACAACCGGCGGCCATGGTTTGAAATCGAAACTCGGCCTCGCCGAAAAATCGTTACCGGAAGAAGGCGATTGGCTGTACGTGAAGCTGGATTCGGACGGGACCGGCTACATTGTGTCTTCCGGCCGACACTTCCTCGTCATGCTGACGCATCATATTCTTGAGGATCTTCTGGATGAGAATGTCTCGTCCGTGTCTCGAGGAAAGCTCATCCCCGTCACATTCACCAGACATCGCCCCTGGTACGATCAGTATATCAACC
>CAZBUK010000038.1:32363-34320 GCA_964495085.1 uncultured Ignavibacteriales bacterium | reverse complement strand
TATGCGTCAATAATTTGATCTACGGTATGACAGGAGGACAGATCGCCCCGACTTCGCCGGTAACCGCTAAGGGGACGACCTATCCGTACGGAAGCTACGATCCCCCATTTAATCTTCCGTTTCTAGCGGCCTCGAGCGGCGCCGTATATGTTGCCCGCTGGACTACCTACCATGTCCGGCACGTTACCCGGGCGATTAAAGAGGCGATTTTAAAAAGAGGATTCTCGTTCGTCGAGATCATCTCTCCATGTCCGACTCTCTACAGCAGGCGGAATCGCCTCGGGGACGGACTCGACCAGATGAAATATTATAAGGAGAGCAGCGAAATCCGGAACGGCGCGGATACGAGCGAGGTCGAAATCGAATTTCAGGGGAAAATCGTTGTCGGCAAGTTTGTCGACCGGGAACGTCCGACATACCGGCAGATGATGAACGCGCATCTAACGGGTGTGTTCGGCGGCGATTATTCACCATATGAAGGTTGACCATGGCACGCACAGAGATACGGATTGCGGGATTCGGTGGACAGGGAGTAATCCTCACGGGCTATATCTTCGGGAAGGCGGCATCTCTCTTCGATGTGAAATATGCTACGCTTATTCAGAGCTTCGGACCGGAAGCCCGCGGAAGCGCATGCAGCGCCCAGGTGATAGTATCCGAAGAGGTCATCGATTATCCATATCTGAGAAAACCCAACGTGCTGATCGCGCTTTCGCAGGAGGCGTATACAAAATACGCTCCATCAGTCAAGGATGGGGGCATAGTAATCGTCGAAGAGGAGATGGTTTCCGTTAATGAAAATCCGGGGAGTGTAAAGCTTTATTCCGTTCCGGCAACCAGAATCGCAGATCAGCTCGGCCGCCGGATAGTAATGAACATGGTAGTCATCGGATTCTTCACGGCTGTTACCGGATTACTCGATAAACAGGCAGTGAGAAAAGCAGTCGAAGACTCAATACCCAGAGGGACGGAGGAATTAAATTTGAAGGCGTTTGAAGAGGGTTACACATACGGTATTTCTCAACTTGAGACAAACGAAGCATATGAAGAGAAAGTATCATGAATAAATTTCCCAAGACCGTCTACCTGAAAGGAGGGGAAGCGGTGACGCTGCGACTGATGCAGCAAGAGGATGAACTCCCTCTTCTCGAATTTTTTCGTGCATTACCGGAGGATGACCGACGCGTACTCCGTCATGACACAACGAATCCGGACGTAATCCGCAGATGGACATTCGATCTCGATTATGAACGGGTGTACCCGGTCGTAGCGGAAACCGACGGACGTATTATCGGCACGGCAACGCTGCATATGAATGATTACGGCTGGCAGAGACATATCGGTGAGGTGCGGTGCGTCATATCGAAAGATCATCGCGGAAAAGGACTCGGAAAGCATCTGATTCACGAACTAATGGCGAAGGCTACCGGACGGGGTTTGCATCATATTCAACTCTCACTCGTTGAAATACAGAACGATCAGATACGGATATTCGAGCGGCTCGGATTTAAGAAGGTAGCGGTTTTACCGAAATACGTTCTCGATGCCTCCGAGCAGGAGCACGATCTGATTATAATGACAAGCAAGGTTTCGGACATTTGGCAGAAAATGGGTGATCTCATTCAGCAGACCGAGATCGATACGATTCGGTGTATCCAATAACATTGGTAAGCAGCAAATGGATCGAAATGTGAGGCTTGCCAATATCGCTAATATTTGTTAATTTGTTTGTCGCCTTATCCGACTCAACGGGTACGTATATCACTCTGCAACAATGAGTAAGGTATAGATGCTGGCGTAGCTCAGTGGTAGAGCAGCTGATTCGTAATCAGCAGGTCGACGGTTCAACCCCGCCCGCCAGCTCCAAAATGGCTTAACTTATCACCCCCGCCCCCGGCGGGGGTGATAAGTTAACAGCCATTTTGAGAGTCCCGCGTTTTTAGCGGGACTCCAACCC
>CAZBUK010000038.1:0-32263 GCA_964495085.1 uncultured Ignavibacteriales bacterium | reverse complement strand
GTGATAAGTTAACAGCCATTTTGAGAGTCCCGCGTTTTTAGCGGGACTCCAACCCCCGCCCCCGGCGGGGGTGATAAGTTAACAGCCATTTTGAGAGTCCCGCGTTTTTAGCGGGACTCCAATATGATCTCATAGCTATGTCAATACTAATGAGTGATTAAATCGTTTTATAGCTAACTCAGGATGATCCCGACTCTGTAGGGAGGGAAGCCTGACTTTTTCAGTGAACACCAAATAGTATATACTTACTTCAATGGCCGGGAAATTGAGTCCGGCCATTTTTTTTATTCCGGAGCCGGTGATTATTTCCACTCCACTTCCGGACGGGAATATATGCTCATTATCTGCCTGATATCCCCAATTCCCGCAGATGACAGTGAAAATTCCCGCACTTCAATACCCCTTCTCATTAGTGTCCCTCAGCTTATAAACCAATTAATATTAAGTACATAGAGATATACGATATCGATTGGCACAGTTATTGATCCATATAAAGCCAGAACTATCACAGCAGCAAGCCGCAGGGGATTACGTGGCTATACTATTCAATGTACAAAAGGAGGGGATATGAAATCGAAAGTAAACATGTCTGAGAGTCACGAACTCGCAAGGAGTTTTTTTCTGTTCTCTATCGTCCTTGCGATCGCCGTTTTTCTCGCGGGCTGCGAAAAACTAAACGGTCCGGTGGATGAGGATGAGTCTCTATTCGAATCAGCCGAGATCAATGCGTTGGTCAAGGATTTATCCGGTGATTTGAATCTGAACGAGGAAGAGACCGACGGGCTGCGCCGTGTGTTCTCGAAGCATGGAAACAAGCTGCAAGAACCGGGCAGACTATGGATAATAGCCGGCGAGCTTCAGGATCAGTTGACCGACGAGCAGAAAAGAAAAATGTTCGCGCTGTTAAATCAATATGAGGAACGGCTGGCTGAGAAGGGGAGACTGTTGATGTTCAATAACTGGCCGGCATTGATTGGACAGCGAGTACCTCAGTGCGCCATCCAATTTACGCGGGAGCAGCTTGAAGTTATTCAGCAAATTCGAGCCGAGTATGCCGAAAAACTCGAGGAGCTCAAGACCGCATACCGTGAAGGCAGCATATCAAGAGAAGAATTCGGCGAAATGATGAGCGCATGCATGGCCGCTTTGCACGAGGAAATCCGTGCGCTGCTGACTGATGAGCAGAAATCACGATACGAAACATGCCTGCGGTTGAAGGATGAAATAATCGAAGAGAAGATATCGCCTGCATATACGGTCATGGTACGCGTTCTCGGCTTGACCGAGGGGCAAAAATCGGAGCTTATCGGATTACAACAGGAGATGCGGAGAGCGCATGTGTTCCTGAATGCGGAGTTTAAGAATGGAAATATCGACCGGAACGAATTTGTCCAGGGCATTAAGAGGATACGAAATCTCCGTGACGAGGGATTGCAGCGTATACTCGACTCGAAACAGTATGAGATAGTATTAATCCACCGCGCTCTTACCCTGAGGAGGTTATTAAATCAGTTTGAGCAGGTAAATTTGCCGGGAGATGATTCGTAGAGTAACGGCAGAGTGAACGATATTGATAGATAAGTTTATCCTTTGGACGCCATAACCCCGGTATCGCCGGGGTTATGGCCTTATCCATTCCCCAGCCGATCAGGACATTCCCCATTCTCCCCAATTATACGTTTCCGCTCGCCGTAGCTGTGCCGAAAGGATCCGGATTGCGGGCTTCGAGAAATACCGAACCGTTTACAAGTATCCTGACGCGAACCTCGCCCTCGTCGGTTTCGTTCTGTGCCTGCAAAAACAATACTTGCCCCTTGAACGCATCGAATCCGTGAGACCAGGGTATGGATTCTCCCTCGATAGTAATCGTCTCTTCGTCAATGGTGAGATACACGATCGTGACGCTGGACGCGGTGCCTATGACTTCATACTCGACTCTGAAATCGTCCTCAGCACCGGAAAATAATCCGCACCCTTGCATGGATGTAAAGATCAGCAGCATCGATATCGTGAAGAACTTCGTCATTTTTACTCCGATCCTCCTTCCTCGTCCGGTTTTGCACAGAACTCCGTGAGCGCGCCGAATGTCGAAAACGGATGCAGGAATCCGATATCCATCCCTTCCGCACCCTTGCGGGGTTCCGCATCGATGAGTTTAATTCCGTTGGATGAGGCGTTTTTGAGCGCCTCGCCGACATCATCCACCGCGAACGCTATATGATGAATACCCTCTCCCCGTTTTTCGATGAACTTCGCGACGGGACCGTCGGGGGATGTCGATTCGAGTAGTTCGATCTTTGTATCGCCGACCCGGAACAGAGCGGTCAATACCTTTTGATCCTCGATGCGCTCTATCCCATAACATTTCAAACCGAGTATACGTTCGTAATATTCTCTCGCTTTACCGATGCTCTTTACTGCTATACCGATGTGTTCGATATGCGATATTTTCATCATGGATTCTCTTCGATCGTTCCGATGATACCGGCCGGCTGTTCCCGGCAATCGATGTTATACGTGCTCTTTATATTCGCCGAAGACTTCGCGGAGGGTATTGCATATTTCACCGATACTGACATATGCACGAACGGCATCGAGGATATACGGCATCAGATTTTCCTCTCCCGCAGCCGCTCTTTTCAGCGAAGCGAGTGCAACGGTGACCCGTTCGTCGCTGCGATCATTTCTGACTTTTCGTAAAAATCCGATTTGTTTCTCCTGGAGCGCCGGATCGACTTCCAGCAGGCTTCGGCCCGGCGATTCGTCGATTCTGTACCTGTTGACCCCGACCACGATCCGTTCGCCGCTCTCTATCTCGCGATTGTATCGGTATGCCGCCTCCTGGATCTCATGCTGCACATAGCCGTTCTCGATAGCTTCCACCATTCCACCGAGTGTATCTATCTTCCCGATATATTCTTCCGCTTTGTTTTCGATAGATTGTGTAAGAGACTCAATATAATACGAACCGGCGAGCGGGTCAATGGTATTCGTAACTCCGCTCTCATAGGCTATGATCTGCTGTGTCCTGAGTGCAGTCCGTGCAGACTCTTCGGTCGGAAGAGCCAACGCTTCGTCGCGTGCATTTGCATGCAGACTCTGTGTACCGCCGAGAACTGCGGAGAGGGACTGGAGCGTAACTCTGACGATATTATTATCTATCTGCTGTGCGGTGAGCATCGAACCGGCGGTCTGGGCATGAAAGCGGAGCATCATCGAGCGTGTTTTCCCGGCTTTGAATCTATCTTTCATGATCCGGGCCCATAAACGACGCGCCGCTCGAAACTTTGCGACCTCTTCCAACAGATCATTGTGAGCGTTGAAGAAAAATGAGAGCTGTCCGGCAAACGAATCCACATCGAGACCCGTATCGAGGGCAGCCTGTACATAAGCGATGCCGTCAGCAAGCGTGAATCCGACCTCCTGTGCGGCCGTAGAGCCCGCCTCCCGTATATGATAGCCGGAGATCGATATAGTGTTCCATTTCGGCACCTCACGCGCGCAATAATCGAATAAATTCGTTACCAGGCGCATTGAGGGCTTCGGAGGGAAGATGTAGGTGCCGCGGGCTATATATTCCTTGAGTATGTCGTTCTGAACCGTACCGCTGATCCGATCAAGAGATATTCCCGTGCTTTCGGCGACCGCAATATAGAATGCAAGCAATACCGCAGCCGGCGCGTTGATGGTCATCGAAGTCGAGACTTTGTCGAGAGGAATTTTGTCGAACAGAATCTCCATATCGGCGAGGGTATCGATCGCGACGCCGACCTTCCCGACCTCTCCATACGCCAACGGGGAATCGCTGTCGTAACCAATCTGGGTCGGCAAATCGAATGCGACGGAGAGGCCGGTTTGTCCATGATCGAGCAGGTATCTATAGCGCTCATTCGACTCGCGCGCCGTCCCGAACCCGGCATACTGTCGCATCGTCCATAATTTACCCCGATACATAGTCGGCTGAATACCCCTGGTGAACGGATATTCTCCCGGGAATCCGATACTCTCGAAGTACATCTCCGGATCTGCATCGGTCGGAAGATAAATCGGTTTCACGGGTTCGGAAGAGGATGTTCCGGTAGCTCCTCTGCCGCGTTGAGCATTGCCGAGTGTATGTTCTTCCCATTCCTTGTATGCCTTTTGTATCTTTTCTTTAAGGCGGTCTAAATCGGACATTGAATAGCTCCGGGGATGATTAGATAATTTGGGTAAATTAGTAAAATTAGGTGCGGAAGACAAATAATCGAATGGAATCCGGCACTTGCCTTGCGCGGTAAAGTTTCGTAAATTAGAATTTCATTTATTATGCGCCCGTAGCTCAGTTGGATAGAGCGACAGCCTCCGGAGCTGTAGGTCCCGCGTTCGAGTCGCGGCGGGCGTACCCTCTTGCAGTCATATTCAGCTAGTTAGGAGATGTATGTTAAAACCGAAGAAAAAGTTAACCCGTCGGGAGATCAAGCAGGACAAGCTGGTTACAACCTATTTCAAAGTTTACGACAGGATATATGAATCCAGGAGAGCGGTTTTCACCGTTATCGGGATAATCGCCCTTGTCTTGGTGATCTATCTGCTCTATACCAATAATCTCCGCTCGGAAAACCAGCAGGCGATGACTCAACTCGGCAGGGTCTTTCCCCTCTACGACGAGGGCGATTATGCAAAAGCCATCAGCGGAATTCCTGAACGGAACATATTCGGTCTGGAGGATATCGTCAGAAACTACGGCGGTACCGAGACGGGGAATCTTGCATCATTCTATCTCGCGAATTCATATTATCATCTCGGCGATAACGATAAATCGTATGAGTATTTCGATCGCTTTCGCAGCCGCGATCCACTTCTGAGAGCATCCGCTCTAGCGGGAAAGGCTGCTATTCACGAAACACGGGGTGAACATTCGCAAGCTGCGGAATTGTTCGAGCAGGCAGCTTTGCGATTCGGCAAAACAGCCATCACGCCGGAAAATCTCAAACACGCCGGTAGAAATTATTTCCAGGCGGGATCAGCGACCAAAGCTATCGAAGTTCTCGAAAAACTGAAAGAAGAATATCCCGAATCGGCTCACGCGCGAGACGTCGATCTACTGCTTGCACAAATATCCGTGACACGCTGATCTTCCATAGGGCACTTCCGACAGGTGTATCTGAACGGGAAATTCTGTACAACGATGTCATACTGGATTCCGGTTCGGGGAAATAAAATCCCTCCCGGACTGCAGTCAATTCCCCGCTTTAACCGGAGAAAGCCGTTTTGGATCACACCTCATTTTATCAATGAATCTACTTCCCGATAGACGCCTTTCTTACAGAGTTCTCCAAATCGCAGGACCGGCTATCGCGGGTTTATCCTCTCAGATGGTGGTATCCGTCGTCGATACAGCAATGGTCGGCAGGCTTCAAAACGCAGAAGTCGCGCTGGCGGCGATGGGGCTGGGACTTCTGGCCACCTGGGCTATCATAAGCGTCTTCTCTTCGTTGGCTACGGGTACACATGTACTCGTTGCCCGAAGGCATGGTGAGGGGGATACGCCCGGGGCAGGGAAGGTGCTCAACAACTCTCTCGTCCTATCTTTATTACTCGGTATCATATTCGGTGCAGTGGGAAGTGTTTTCGCATACCCCATTATAAATTTCTTTTCCAGCGATACACAGGTTGCTCTTACCGGCGCTGGTTATATGAAGTTTCGCTTTCTCGGTCTTCCTTTCTTTCTCCTGAGTGTATCATACAGGGGATTCTTTTATGGAATCGGCAAAACCAAGATATTCATGGTTTCTGCGATTATCATGAACCTGCTCAATATCATTCTGAATTATTGCCTGATTTTCGGTAATTTCGGTTTCCCCAGAATGGAACTTGCGGGAGCCGGACTCGCTTCGACGCTCGGCATAATCGGAGGTTTAGTTTTTTTCATTATTGTAACTTTTGTAAAAAATTATCGAATACCTTATAGGTATTATAAAAACATAAACTTATCCAAAGAAACGATCAGATCGATTATTAAAATCTCGCTTCCGGTATCATTTCAGAATATTTTTATATTGGGTGGATTTCTCGTGTTCGTCGCTATAAACGGAATAGTCGGGACGGTGGAGCAGGCTGCGACCCAGGTCACGATAACCGCACTCTTCATGTCATTTATGCCGTTGTTCGGATTCGGAATAGCCGCACAGACGCTGATCGGCAACTATATGGGAAATAAGAAGATGTTCCTGGCACAAAGCTACGGTTATGAAACCGCAAAACTCGGAACCATCTTCACCCTGTTCATCGGATTCCTGTTTCTGGTTTTCCCTCAATACGTCCTGTTGATCATTACGACAAACGACCGTGTACTGGAAACGGCGGTGCCGCTGTTGCGAATTGCGGGAATCGCACAGATTTTTTACGGTGTGGGTATTATATTTGCAAATGCACTTCAGGCTGCGGGTGCAATGGTATTCGTGATGATTACCGAAGTAGTGACCCATTGGATTATATTTTTACCGCTCGCGTACGTTCTTGCCGTCCATACCACCCTCGGTTCGGTCGGAGCATGGCTTGCCTTACCCATTTATATTATATTGTACAGTCTGGTAATGTGGGTTAAGTTCCGGTCCGGAGGCTGGAAGTCCATACGAGTCTGACCTATGCGTATACCGAATATTATTAAAAGAAAAATCAGCGGTGCGTTCTCGATGTTGATCGCGGGGGCGCTCTTTATTCTGATTTTTGTGATAGACGCGGTGAGGAAAAATCTTGAACTCGATCTGGGTCTGATCGTCCAGCTCAGGAGTCTTTTCCTCATACTCGGTATGTTCGGAGTCTATCTCTTCGTGACATCGCTTCTTCCCCGGAAGCGAAAGAACCCATTGAATCTGTTCGGTATAAGCCTTATCACCATTCTGGCGTTCCTCGCGACCGCCATCGGAGTAAGCCTGCTGCCGGTGTCCGGATTTGAAGCGGTCGAACTAACCCTGGTCCCTGTCGATCATCTGACCATTCTCTTCGCCTCGGTTATCAGTCTCGTCGCGGGCGTTGCCTCCATCATCATTCTGGTGGTGATCAGGGAGCTGATATTTATAAAACGCCGCAAGGGGACAAAACGAAATTTCATTATACTTCTCGTCTTGCTTTTCGTAACCGCCCTCTCGGCATGGAATCTCGAACCGCTCGACAGCAGCACAGTGACGTACGTTCTGTTCATCGGCACCATCATCATGGCGATTGCAAATTCCTTTAAATTTTCATGGATCGTCTATCTTACCAAGCGGGAAAAGTTATACAGCATCGGTTACGGGTTCATTCTGTTCCTGCTCTTCATCGTACTGAATATATTCCTGGGCGAGAGCACCTTCTTCAATCGATCCTTGCTCTACTACAGTTATCCGCTTCGTTTCTTCATATCTTCGATAGCGATATTCGGCGTCATCTATTTCGGCATGAGCTTCATTGTATCGCTTTTCCACCTGCCGACGGCGGAAGCGTTCGACAGGAAACGGATAGAGCTCAGCTCCCTGCATAATCTCAGCAGGCTTATCACGAGGGTGTTCGACTTCGACGATCTGGTCAAGAGCGTGACGAATTTAACAATAGAGGTAACGGAGGCAAAGAGCGCCTGGCTCGAGGTGCTCGACGTGAACGGAAATGCAAACGGCGAATATAACGTCGTGGCGCACAAGAACATCGACCGGCAGGAGATCGAGATCGTCAACGGCGTCGACGGCGGCATCCGAAACTACATCATCGAAACGAAAAAAGTACTCGTGATCGATGAATTTACCAGCGACAAGCGGACCAGACATCTCGCCCGGTCGGTGCGGAACATCGGATCGTTGATCGGCGTGCCGCTCATCGCACAGGAGACGATGATCGGCATCCTCTACGCGGCTAAGAATATGGAGTTCGGTTTCGATCAGGAGGACGCCGATCTGGTGACGACCTTCGCCGATCATGTCTCGATCGCCATCGAGAACTCGAGGCTCATCGAAGAATCGCTTGAGCGGGAACGGCTTCAGCAGGAGCTTATGGTAGCACAGAAGGTTCAACGGAAGCTCTTGCCCCAATCCCTGCCGCTCATAGACGGGTTCGAGCTCGACGCATTCTCCTCGCTTGCTTTCGAGGTCGGCGGCGACTATTACGACCTTACCATGTTCAGTCCCCGCAAACTCGGCATCGTGGTTGGCGACGTATCGGGAAAGGGCGTGTCGGCGGCTTTCTATATGGCTGAACTGAAAGGTATTTTTCAGGCGCTGAGCCGGTCGTGTTCATCCGCGCGGGATTTCCTCATTCAGGCCAACAACGCGCTGTACGGGAGCATTGAAAAGAGTTCATTTATTTCGTTAATTTACGCAATCGTCGATACCGCGGATGGTACTGCTCGCCTTGCCCGGGCCGGGCATTGTCCGATGATTCATCTCTCGGGTGAGGATGTGACGCTGCATAAACCGACCGGCATCGGACTTGGATTGACCGGCGCCGATTTATTCGATACGTATATCGAAGAGAAGGTGATCCGATTGCAGCCAGACGATGTATGCGTCTTCTATACAGACGGTATTACCGAGGCGCGGAATCTTTCGCTTGAAGAATTCGGCTCCGAGAGACTTGTCGAGATCATCCGCCGGAACCGCGACCGAACTCCCCGAGAAATCAGGGAGGCCGTACTGTCGAATGTGAGCGAGTTTACCCAGCGTCACTCGTACGACGATGACCTGACGATTGTTATTCTGAAGAGAAACTCTGCATAGAGAGTTACGTACATTAAATTAAGGAGAACGGTATGAGTGAATTCACCATAAAGGTCCGGGATGTCCATCCGGTGCATGTGCTCGAGCTTCAAGGTTATCTCGACGCGCATACGGCGCCGAAACTCGAAGAGACATTCCAGGACCTGATCGACAAGGGACGGTACAGATTCGTCGTCAACTGCAGAGATTTATCATATATCAGTAGCGCGGGACTCGGAGTCTTTATGGCGTTTGTCGAGGATCTGAGGGATAAAAGCGGAGATATCAAATTCTCCAATATGTCGCCCAAAGTATTCAACGTTTTTGATCTCCTGGGATTTCCGTTGTTGTATGATATCGTGCCGAGCGAGGATGAAGCGATCGAGAAGTTCAATAATTCCGTAACAAGCTAATATCTCGATTTGGGGAAGACTACCCTCGTTCAGGAGACATGCAATCGTGAAAGCAAAGCAGAACATAAATCCTAAACAGCTGAGAATTAAGAGCAGGACCTCAAATCTGAGCGACGTCCGGGAATTTATAGCTCGGGAAGCCCGGAAATTCGGGTTCAACGACGAAGAGGTGAATAAGATCACGCTCGCGGTCGACGAAGCTTGCACCAATATCATCAAGCACGCATATAAGTATGCGGGAGATCTCCCGATCCTTCTTGAACTATTAACCCGCAATAATACGTTCTCGGTCATCATCGAAGATAAGGGGGTTTCATTCGATCCCGAAGCCGTCAAACTCCCCGATATGAAAGAGCATCTCAAGAGTTATAAACGCGGGGGCTTCGGCATGTATCTGATGAAATCTCTTATGGATAAAGTCGAGTATAAGATCCTGCCCGGTGTGAAAAACCAGGTTATTCTCACCAAATATTTACGCAATAATTAAGCGATCCGAAACCTGATGTCAGAGCGGAATCGATATACGCAAACCCCTTCGCCGTTCGATCTGCAACCTCTCGTAGAATTTACCCGTACCGTCAATTCTTCCTTCGATCTCGATTTCATTCTCAACAACGTGTTGTTTACGCTCATGGGGAAGCTCCACTTTACGCGCGGCATTGTTCTCCTTCGTGAGCATGGCAACGTATTCAACGTCGCCAAGGCCAAAGGGCTGCAATCAGTAAAGGCCGGCGAACGGTTTGAATTTTCTCCGGTACCCGTAGAATTCCCGCACCCGTCGGAGCTCCAGGACTATCCGTGGTATTCGCGTTTTGTCGAATCAGGCCTTACCCACATTCTCGATCTGACCGTCAGGAACGAACTGATCGGGTTAATCGCACTCGGTAAAATGAAAGGTGAAACGGAATTCGATGAACGCGAAGAGATTTTCCTCCGATCGCTGGTCAATATTTCAGCGACTGCCATTGAAAAAGCCCGTATACTGATCGAGCTCAGAGATTCAAACCGAAAACTCGACAACCGGATCCAGGAACTGAATACACTCTTCGAAATGAGCAAAGAATTCGGTTCCATCTTCCAGCGGGATCAGCTTGTGAAAATTCTCGTATTCTCTCTTCTCGGACATCTCGGCATGAACAGGTACGTGATCGCCGTAAAACGCAACGATATATACGACGTCCTGGCATCCCGGTTTCCGGTGAAGGATATCAAGCAAACGGTTCTGCGCGAGGTGATGTCGGTCGAGGAACCCCTGCTCATAATTCCGGGTGAGAATCGATTCACTCCCGATACGATGCGGTGCCTGACGGAGAATAAAATTGCGGCGTTAGTGCCGATGACGCTTCAGGGGGAGACCAGAGGGATCATGCTGCTCGGCCAGCGTATGGCAGCCGGCGAGTATACACAACCCGATCTGGAGTTCCTCTATTCACTCGCCAATCTCGCAATGATCTCGATCGAAAACATACGATTGTTCGAAGAAACGCTCGAAAAACAGCGTCTCGAAGAGGAACTGAAGATTGCCCGGGAGATACAACAGGGCCTGCTTCCGAAAAACCTGCCGGTTGTGCAAAACTATCAATTCGCCGCGCGCACTATCTCGTCAAAACAAGTGGGCGGGGATTACTACGATTTCGTGAAACTCGATAACGACAGGTATCTCCTGGTGATTGCGGACGTCTCAGGAAAAGGTACTCCGGCGGCAATGCTGATGTCTAACCTTCAGGCAACGATACGCGCCATCGCACCGCTTGAGATAGCGATAGAAGACGCCACGGCACGGGTCAATAACCTCATATATGACAACACCGGGGCGGATAAATTTATAACATTTTTCTGGGCGATACTCGATACGAAAAGGAATTCCTTGAAATATGTGAACGCCGGCCATAATCCTCCGTACCTCATCAGATCCGATAAATCGTTCTACCGACTCGAAAAAGGTGGGATGATCCTCGGAGTGGTTAAGGACCTCCCCGTCTACGAATCTGAACTCATCGATATAAAATCAGGCGATATATTGGTTCTCTTTACAGACGGCATCACCGAGGCGATGAACCTGCAAGGTGAGGAATTTGAGGAGGATCGACTTGAAACTCTTCTCACCCGGGTTACCGATAAATCCGCAGAAGAGATCCTTCAGACTATCGTCACCGCCGTCAACGAATTCTCCGATGTCTCATCGCAAACCGACGATATCACCGCGTCGATTCTTAAAGCGCTCTGATTATCCCGCCAATCGCCGAATTCTAAAGCCAAGATCTTGTTTTTCTTATAGATGCGCTCATTTGACTAATCGGGTCAAAATACGTAAATTTATCGTCTATACTACAAATTTTTTATATTTTCGATCGAAAGAAAAGAGTTTCGTATATGAAGTATAACGCTTCGGATATCGAGAAAAAGTGGAGGACGAAGTGGGAAGAAATCCGCGTTAACCGGGTCGACGTAAAAAATGCGCGGAATAAACTTTACTGCCTGGTGATGTTCATTTATCCGTCTGCCGACAAATTGCACATCGGCCACTGGTTCAATTACGGTCCTACCGATACCTGGGCGAGATTTAAAAAACTCCAGGGATACAGTGTATTCGAGCCCATGGGTTACGATGCGTTCGGACTTCCCGCGGAGAACGCCGCCGTTAAGACGGGAATTCACCCGGCGCAGAGTACTGAGAAGAACATCAGTGATATCCGCGTCCAGCTCAAACGCATCGGGGCTTTATATGACTGGGAGTATGAGATCGATACCTCCTCCCCGGAATATTACAAATGGACCCAATGGCTCTTCCTGCAGTTGTATAAAATGAAAAAAGCGTACCGTGCAAACGCACCGGTCAACTGGTGTCCGAAAGATCAAACCGTGCTCGCAAACGAACAGGTGATCGACGGTGAATGCGAACGGTGCGGGACGCAGGTCATCAAAAGGGATCTCACCCAGTGGTTCTTCAAGATTACCGATTATGCCGAGGAGCTGCTCGACTACCTTGACCGGCTGGATTGGCCGGAGAAAACCAAAACCATGCAGCGCAACTGGATCGGCCGGAGCAGCGGCGTCGAGATCACCTTCTCGGTGGCGGAACGAAATAGATCTTTTAAGGTATTTACGACAAGACCGGATACGCTGTTCGGCGTTACGTATGTCGTTCTCGCGCCCGAACATCCGCTCGTAGGCGTGATCACGACCGACGAATACAGACCGGGGGTCGGAGCATACATAGACGAGACGCACCGGCGTTCTGAAATCGACCGCCAGTCGATCGATCGGGAGAAAACTGGGGTACCCACCGGCGCATATGCAATCAATCCGATCAATAGTGAGCGAATCCCGATTTGGATCGCGGATTATGTGCTCTATTCCTACGGTACCGGTGCGGTCATGGCCGTACCCGGCCACGATGTACGCGACTTCGAATTCGCCCGGAAATTCGATCTCCCGATACGAAAAGTTATTCTCGAGCCCGGTACAAGTGCAGAAGATCCGCTTCTGAAAGCATATACCGGAGACGGATTGATGATGAACTCGGGGTACTTCGACGGTATAGATTCAACAGCGGGCATCGAAAAGATTTCGGATGAGATCGAATCACGCAAATTCGGAAAGAAGAGGATTAATTACCGATTGCGGGATTGGCTCGTCTCGCGGCAGCGCTACTGGGGAGCCCCTATCCCGATTATCCATTGTCCGAAATGCGGCGAAGTGCCGGTTCCCGATAAGGAGTTACCGGTTCTGCTCCCGAAGGAGGTTGATTTTCTTCCCGGCGGTGAATCTCCGCTCGCGCGGTCGGAGGCGTTTATGAACACAAACTGTCCGCGATGCGGGAAATCCGCAACGAGGGATCCGGATACGATGGATACGTTTGTATGTTCGTCATGGTATTACCTCAGGTTTCCCAGCCCCGATCTCACAGATCGACCATTCGACGGCGATCTCATACGGAAATGGCTCCCGGTCGATAAGTATGTCGGCGGGGCGGAGCATGCGGTTATGCATCTTCTCTATGCACGTTTTATTACGAAGGTACTTCGCGACGGCGGATATTTGAATTTCGATGAACCGTTCCTGAGTCTCATACACCAGGGGACGATTACCAATGCGGGCGCGAAGATGTCGAAATCACGAGGAAATGTCGTCAACCCCGACACCTTCGTCGATACGTACGGATCCGACGTTTTCAGAATGTATCTGATGTTCATGGGTCCGTATGAACTCGGCGGCGATTGGTCCGATACGGGCATCGTAGGGATCGACCGGTTTCTCCGGAGAGTCTATCTACTCGTCTACGAAAACCGGGATATGCTCGCGTCATCGCTTCCCGACCACGCATACCCTTCATTGGAACCTTTAACAGGCGAGGCGCGAAAGCTCTACCGGAAGACGCAGCAGACGCTGAAGAAAGTAACGGAAGATACGGAGAAGTTTCAGTTCAATACCGCTATCGCAGCGATGATGGAGCTGCTCAACGAGCTTGTAAAACCGGATAATCATCCTTCCAACCGGAACGGAGCCGGAAAGATTGTGTTTGCCGGCGCAGTCCGCGACCTTATCCTTCTGCTCGCTCCGTATGCCCCCCACCTAGCGGAAGAGTTGTGGGAATACACAGGCAAAACGGAAGGAATATTCGAAAGCGCAAGCTGGCCGCAGTACGATCCCGCCGCCCTTGCTGCGGATGAGGTTACCGTTGTGGCACAGATAAACGGCAAGATAAGAGCGCGCATCCTTGCTCCGGCCGATACGGGCGAAGAAAGATTGAAGCAGATCATCTTCGGGGATAAACAAATACAAAAACATCTCGACGGTAAACAGATCCTCAAGGTCGTCGTGATCCCGAACAAGCTTGTCAACGTCGTGATCCAATAAATATGGAAATATATCTCAGGATATTCCGCTATGTGAAGCCGTACTGGCGTCATATCGGCGCTTCCCTATGCTTCACCGTATTTTTCTCGATTTTCAGCGGACTCTCAATCTATCTGACCATTCCGCTCCTCGAAACCCTTTTCAATCAGGAGTATGCTGAGGAAGGCCCGCGCATCGGCGAGGAAACCGTTCACGAGTCCGAGACGCCAAAGATCGTCGGCGGATTCCAAAGTTTGCGGGAGCGGATCTCCGTCTGGTTTGCAGCTGTAATTTTTACCGGCGACCAGTTCGATGCGCTTTTCAGAATATGCATCCTGATCATCACGGTATTTTTTCTCAAGAACCTGTTCGGCTTCCTGCAGTCGTATATGCTCGCATATGTTGAACAGGGAGTCATCAAGGATCTGCGCGACGGCCTCTTCAGGCATCTCCATTCGTTGAGTCTCTCCTACTTTACCCATGAACGGACGGGAGATCTCATTTCCCGAGTGATGAACGATGTCGGAATCGTACAGCGAAGCATATCGACGAGTTTCGTCAATCTTATCCGGGAACCGCTCCTGGTGATCGTATTTTTAACCATCGCACTCATGATCAGCTGGCAGCTAACGCTCATCTCTCTCTCGGTCATCCCCTTTACGATGCTCCTCATCAGGAAGATAGGGAAGCGGCTTAAGCGCGATACCCGTAGATCGCAGGAGAAGATGGCCGACATTACCTCGGTTCTGCAGGAGACCATCAGCGGAGTCAAAGTCGTTAAAGCTTTCGGCATGGAGAAATTCGAAACGGATAAATTCACCGGCGAGACCAGGAAATATTTCAGACAAATGCTCAGGATATCGAGGCTTCGCATCCTGGCTTCGCCGACGACGGAGTTCCTCTCCGTTATCGCGGGGGTGGTTATCATTTGGTACGGCGGCAGACAGGTCCTGGAGCTGGGAACATTGCGGCCTGCGGAGTTCCTCGGCTTTCTCTTTGCTATATTCCAGATGATGCCTCCCATGAAGGAAATCACCGGAGTGGTGAATCGTCTGCAGGAGTCGGCCGCGGCTGCGGTGCGCGTCTTCGCTGTGCTGGATACGCCGCCGAGCATTTCGAGTAAACCGGGAGCGGTCGAGCTCGCGGAATTCAATCATTCCATAGAGTTTCGTAACGTAACCTTCGCATATCCGACGAAAACGCTGCGGGGAGGAGTAAACGGACAGGCGGTTCTCAACGATGTAAATCTGAAAGTTCAAAAAGGCGAGGTCGTCGCCATCGTCGGACCGAGCGGAAGCGGCAAGACGACGCTTATCGATCTCATCCCCAGATTCTACGATCCGGTGGAGGGATGTATTCTGATAGACGGACACGACCTTCGCGATATCGAACTAACCTCATTGCGGGAGAAGATCGGCATAGTGACGCAGGAAACCATATTGTTCAACGATACGGTCAGAAATAATATAGCGTATGGACTCGATCATGCGAGCGAGGAACTTATTCTCGATGCTGCCCGGGCGGCGAACGCCGATGTCTTTATCAGCTCCTTTCCCGAGGGATACCAGACGGTGATCGGAGACCGCGGCGTTCGACTTTCGGGAGGACAGAGGCAACGGTTATCCATCGCCCGCGCGCTCCTCAAAAACCCTCCCATTATGATATTGGATGAAGCCACCAGTGCACTCGATTCCGAAAGTGAAATCCTCGTTCAGGAAGCGATCGACAACCTGATGCAGAACCGTACCTCATTTGTCATTGCACACCGGCTGTCGACGGTCCGGAATGCAGATAAAATCTTCGTGATGGAACGCGGAAAGATTGTCCAGGAAGGATCTCATACGGAATTAATGGAACTTGAGAAGGGGTTGTACCGGAAACTCTACGAGATGCAGTTTCATATATAGACTTTACAACGAGCGTGATAAAAACGGAGGAATCATATGAGCGAGTCAACCGTGAAAAATCAGATCTTGTTCACGAATCTGATCGTGATGTTTCAGACCGTTGCGATGCAGCAGATGGGCAAGATAAAAAATCCGGTTTCCGACAAGATCGAACGGAATCTCGAAGAAGCTCAGATGTCGATCGATATGATCGAGATGCTCGAGACAAAAACGAAGGGGAATATCTCGGAAGACGAATCGAAATTTCTGAAGAACGTCCTTCACGAACTGCGTCTTAACTATATCTCCGAGAAGAGTAAAGGTACGGAATCAACCGGGACTGACAGCGGAAGCGGGACAAAGCCTGAGGAGGGATCATCGACGGACGAGCGGAAGGAAACTGCATGATCTTCGGGATCACCGGCAGTCCGGAAAAGGAGAACTTCAATGCGGTGATATCGATTCTCCTCGAAAAACTTGAATCCAATTCGATCGAGTATTTCGTGGAAGATCATATCGCCGGATTTATCCGGAAAGAGGGTCTCAAGGCGAAGCAGCTATCCGGAAGAACGGCGACATGCGATGAATTGTTCAGAAAAACGGGCATGGTTGTTGCCCTGGGCGGGGATGGGACCATTTTGAGATATGCACGTGAAGCGGCATTTCATAACAAGCCGATTCTGGGAGTCAACCTCGGTAAACTGGGGTTTCTTGCCGAGGTATCGACCGGGGAGCTTGTAGACTGTATCGACGAAATTTTAGCGGACGATTATAACATAAGCGAACGGATACTCATCGAAGGCACCGTCGCCGGGACGAATGAATCCCCATTCTACGGATTGAACGATATCGTGATCGATCGCGGAGGGAAGGCGCGCGTCATTGATATCGATGTCTACATCAACGATGACTACGTTATCACGTTTAAAGGGGATGGTATTATTGTAGGAACGCCGACCGGATCGACGGCATACTCGCTCTCCTGCGGCGGTCCGATCGTTGCCCCGGATACGGATGTATTGATAGTAACCCCGATCAGTCCTCATACCCTGAACGCCCGCCCCTTCATCATCCCGACGGGCAAAACGATACGATGTATCGTCCGGTCGCAAGAACAGCAGGTTCCCGTTACGGCGGACGGTCAGCATCCACGTTTCTTTTCCACGCCGGTCGAAATTACGTTACGCAGGTCGGACTTTACGGCGAAGCTCGTCAAACGTATAGTGAGGAGTTTCTACGATGTGTTGCGGGAGAAATTGATGTGGGGAAAGGATGTCCGGCTACGGGAAGCCGAAAACAGGATTCGATGAACATCGGTGCGTTTTCCCGATGCTGCATGAGATCCGCCCGTTCGATGCACACAGCTCGGAATTACCGCCGGCCGGGCGACACACCGGAGCCGGGGAAATGCGTATCAATGCTGCGACGACTCATCGGGTTAATTATTTTGCGCCCCCTCTTCAATCCATTTCCGCAAGCCGGTAATCTGATTCTGATTTAACCTGGGCCGGTTCAGGGGCATCTGCGGCGAGATCCTTCCTTCGACTCGTTGAATCAACAAACTGTTCTGTGGATCGTTCGATATGATAATTCCGGGTCGGGCAGTTGCGTTGAAATAGCTTGTCAGGCTCAGGTTCCCCGCCATAGACTGATCGGCATGACACATGGATACCGCGCAGGTCTGATTGAACAAAGTCTGTACGTGCTGGCTGTAGCTGACATTAACGTCGGGGAATTCGACCGTGCTCCCCCCCGGTCCCGTCGAATCGTCGCAGCCGAATAAGATGAGAAGTGGTAGAGCAGCGGCGCCGGCCAGCAGCATCAACGGGCGGAGATGTGCATAATGTAGAACGCGATTATAGAAAAATTTATTTCTCATTTTGTCACCGGTATGTGCGAGTTAATATTTACGATCCTACCCTCCACCTCTGAATGAATATTCTGCTGAGAACGAATCGCATTGATAAATACCTCTCGATCGGTAATCCCCAGATCGATCATCGGGGTTCGTTTTTCGATTCCGAAAAGCGCTGGAAGCTGTCCCGCGACATAATTGTTGGTCACGACCGAGTACATCCGTTCGTCATCAAGCGGGTATTGGCCGACGGTCATCGATAGAATTCTCCGTCCGAAAGGTAAGTCAGGATCGTACCGTACCGAGATTCCGGAAACCTGCATCCATTCTCCTCTTCCGTCGAGCATCCACTCGAGCATCTCTCCGAGTCTTCTACCATTAACCTGAAACGTAACAAATGTGTTCCCGAACGGATTGATCTCCCATATATCTTTCAGGGTGATGTCGCCCGCGAGCTGACTTCTCCGGATACCTCCGGAGTTCTGAAATGCGACGTCTGTACGGGCGAAGGAACGCATCATGTCCGCCTGCCAGTTCCCGATATTCGATTCGCCATGCCGGTTCTCGATCCAGTCGGATGTCAGGGTGCCGATTACATCGGAGAGTGCATCGCCGGCTGTCGACTCGAGAGAGTCAACCAGATCGGCTATCCCGGCATGTACCGGAAACAGGTTCTCATCCAATTCGATCAGACGGGCGGTGAAAGTATCGATTCTGCGTTCTGTTGTATCGACGAGGGCGTCGATCCGGCCGAGATACCTTCCCCGATTTCCCGCTTGAACGATCGGCACGTTATTTTCCATGACCGCTGAAAAGAGAGTGGTGTGCGAGTGGCCGCCCACGATCAGATCGAGTTCCGGAACGTTCCGCGCAAGCCGGCGATCCTCATCGAGTCCCATATGGGTAAGCGCGATGATAAGATGCGGATCTTCGTCGCGCATGGTCGGTAGAAATGTCCGTACCGTGAGAGAGGGGTCGAGGACGGACAAACGTTCCACTGTTTCCTGCGGCAATAAAATCGGGAAATCAGGAGTCATCAATCCGATGACCGCAATCCGTACGCCGTTTTTTTCTATGAGAACATACGGTGCGGTCAGATGCTCGCCTGATTCGGCATACACAATATTCGCGCAGATGACGGGAAAAGAAATTTCATCGAAGTATCCGATCAATCGGTCGAGACCGTAGTCAAATTCGTGATTACCGAGTGTAAATGCATCGGGCCGCAGCTTGTTCAGAATTCTGATCTGGCTTTCACCCCGGGTAATGGTAGATATCAAAGTACCCTGAAAATCATCGCCTCCATGCAGGATCAGCGTTCGATGTTCCGAACTCCTCACGCTGTCCACGTATCCGGCAAGCAACGCGTAGCCCCCCGCCCGGTAGCGGTTCACCTCACCGGTCGATTCGTCCCTCAGGCGATATTCGAGAGGGGTATTCTGCGAATGGAAATCATTCCAGTGCAGAATCGTCAGAGGGACCGGCGGGACGGTGTGGTCGTCTGAGGAGGGGAGACTGAGGGGAAAAATAAACAGCAGGATAAGGAAAGGGAAGAATATCTTTTCTTTGAAGATCATAAAATTATCACGGTAATATACAAATAAAACGGCAAAACGGCGTCTCCAATGTTGTGGGAGATCGCCGTTCTGTTGGGTATGGTTTGGAAATGTTATGCAGGTTATGGGAACCGTTCAATATGAGCCTCCGTCGATGTCCGATGCGGCGGCGATCCAATCTTCGACTTGTGTCTCCCGATATACGTCGACTGCGCTCGTGGAGCCGAAGGGAATCGAACCCTCGACCTCTTGAATGCCATTCAAGCGCTCTCCCAACTGAGCTACGGCCCCGAGTATTCATAAAATACAGAAATCAAAATACTACCATTTGGGTAGAAAGTCAAATTGATTCTATTGGTATGAATTTGTATAATACCTCTTTCCGAAAATGTAAATCGACAATTGAGTGCACTCCATACCCGCTTCCTGATACAGATAGTATCAAGGGAGCAGACTGATCTGAATATACTGCGGATTCATTCATATGCATGCACACATTAACGCCGGTCTGATCGGCAACGGAAAAATGGGACGCGAGATAGCATCGCACGCGGCCGGATCCGGCGTCCGCATCGTTCATACGTTCGATTCCAGGTCGAATGTGAACGGGTCGGGGATTCGTAATCTGAAGCCAGGATCGGTCGATGTATTGATAGAATTCACCGCGCCCGGCGAAGTGCTGGGAAATATCAGAGCTGCCGCGGAGCGGAACCTACCGATCGTCACCGGTACGACCGGCTGGTACAGCGACCTGGATAAAGCAGCCGAAATCGTGCGCAGCGCGGGAACCGGACTGCTCTACTCGCCGAACTTCTCGATTGGGGTCAATGTCCTTTTCGAACTTGTAAAAACTGCGACTGCTTTATTCGATGGATTTCCCGAGTATGATGTTTATATCCATGAATCGCACCATACCGGGAAGCTCGACAGTCCGAGCGGGACCGCTGCTGTGCTCGGATCCCACATACTGTCGATATCTTCCCGAAAAACTAAAATCGAAACCGGAAAGCCGAAAGGAAAAATTGAGCCGGAGGTTCTGCATATCTCTTCGACCCGGGCGGGTTCAATAGTCGGGACGCATGTCACAGGCTTCGATTCGGAGATAGACAGTCTTGAAATAAAGCACACGGCCAAGACAAGAGCGGGATTTGCAATAGGCGCATTGCGCGCTGCAAAATGGATAGTAGGGAAGCAGGGAATCTATACGATGGCCGATCTACTGAAAAGCACATAACGGAAGAAAAACCGGATGAAAATTTTATTCCGCGGCAACGCCCCTGCTCTTATTACACCTTTTACCGATAAAGGAGAGATCGATCTTGCGGCGTTCGAAGAACACGTTCTGTTCCAGCTCGACAACGGCGTGTCGGCCCTCGTCGTGCTCGGCACGACCGGAGAAGCCGTGACCTTGACCGAAGACGAAAGGACATCGCTGATCGGTGAAACGGTCCGGATTACCGGCCGGCGCGTGCCGGTTATAGCCGGAGTAGGGAGTAATGCGACCTCCGAAACTGTCCACAGGAGTAAACAAGCGAAGGAAGCAGGCGCGGACGCTCTTCTTGTCGTTACGCCCTACTATAACAAACCGACGGATGAAGGATGTGTGCGTCATTTCTCCGAAGTGGCGGCAGCGGTCGACCTCCCGATCATTGCTTATAATGTGCCTTCGAGAACCGGCAAGAATATGAGCGCGGAACTGACCCTCAGACTGGCGGAAATCCCATCGGTCGTTGCCGTGAAAGAAGCTGCAGGCGATATGGCTCAGTTGATGGAGATCCTCAGGAATAAACCTGAACATTTCTCTGTATATTCCGGAGAAGACGATTTAACGTTTGCTCTCCTCGCTCTCGGAGGCGACGGCGTGATCTCGGTCGTATCGAACGAGATTCCGGGAGAATTCTCGAGGATGGTTCGTATCGGACTCGAAGGGGATATTCCCTTGGCCCGGGAAATTCATTTTCGGTATCTGCCGTTGATAAAAATTAATTTTATCGAATCGAATCCGATTCCGGTGAAAACCGCGCTTGCGATGATGGGACGAATCAACGAGTCTTTCAGATTACCTCTCGTTCCGATGAAGCCCCCTCGCCGGGATACCCTGAAGGCCGTGCTGAAATCCCTAAATCTGCTGCACGATTGAAATACGTGACCGTTGTACTTCCGGTTTCCATCTCGTCGCGCAGTTCGCATTTCATAAAGTAACATCACACATGCTCGCATTTCTCGTTCACTCATTCGCGGATTAGTATGACAATCGATGAAATCAAATCCCGGATCGAATCCCTGAGCCGGACATCTCCGGCTGATCTAAAGAGGCAGGAAGTCCTTCCGATATTTCATGCATTTAAAAATTTATTGAATCGCGGTGAGGTACGCGCCGCAGAACGTGACGGCCGGTCATGGAAAGTGCATACCTGGGTGAAACAGGGGATACTGCTCGGATTTGCCGTGGGTGAAATTTACTCGATTAAGGTGGGGAGTGGATTTACCTTTTTCGACAAAGACACCTTCCCGCTGCGATCGATCGATGTGGGCGACGGAGTCCGGATCGTACCCGGCGGAACGACCATACGGGACGGGAGCTATCTCGGAAAAAATATCGTGATAATGCCGCCGGCTTATATAAACGTCGGCGCATACGTAGACGACGGCACGATGATAGATTCACATGCTTTGGTCGGGTCGTGCGCACAGATCGGCAAGAACGTTCACCTGAGTGCAGGCGCTCAGATCGGCGGAGTACTCGAGCCGATCGGTTCAATGCCTGTGATTATAGAAGACAACGTGCTCGTCGGAGGAAATACGGGGATCTATGAAGGGACTGTCGTCCGCAGCGGAGCGGTAATCGGAGCTGGAGTTGTGATAACCGGTTCGACCCCGGTGTACGATATCGCGAGGGAAACGGTTTACCGGAAATCTCCCGATCGTCCTCTTGAAATACCGGAAAACGCTGTCGTCGTACCCGGTACGAGACCGTTAAATAAACCTTATGCGGCGAAGGAGGGCATCGGTTTGGTGACACCGGTGATCATTAAGTACCGGGACGAGAAGACTGACGCCGCCACCGCACTCGAAGAGGCGTTGCGCTGAATGCTCGACACATCCGCTGAGCACCCATCGACGAGCGTAGACGTCCGTAAAATCAGGCGTGCGATATCGATACTGGAGCGGCATCTCGGTGTACCCGAACAGAACCGGAAGAACCCACGGCCCGATCCTCTCGATATGCTCGTGGCGACCATCCTGAGTCAGAACACAAACGATACGAACAGCTATCGTGCGTTCGGGAATTTAAAGAAAAGATTCCCGGACTACGAACTCATTCTTCGAACACCCCGAATATCCCTTGAATCAACGATCCGGTCGGGTGGAATGGCGGCTCAAAAATCACGGAGAATCCGGGAACTGCTTGTGGAGTTAAGAAAGCGATACGGTTCGGTATCGCTCGACCGGTACACTAAGATGGACACCGGGGATATTTTCGCCGATCTTATTTCGATGAATGGCGTCGGTGTGAAAACCGCATCCTGTGTGCTGTTATTTTCGCTCGGACGCGAAATTTTTCCCGTGGATACGCACGTACACCGGATTCTAAACCGGTTGGGTATCGTGTCCACGACCTCCCCCGAGAAAACCTTCTACGTCGCGGGAAAGCATATACCCGAAGGTAAAGCATACTCATTTCATACGAATCTGATCAGATTCGGTAGGTCGATCTGCAGATCGAAGAAACCATTATGCGGATCATGCCCGCTCGGTAAAATCTGTACATACCCCGAAAAAAATTTATCTGCAACGATTGACGGGAGCACTGGCAGTATGAACTCCGGCAAGCGCGATTTCATGCTCCTCGACCACGTTAGCAGGTGAGGGGTATAAAAAGAACAGGCAAGACCGAAAGTCGGTGGCGAGGCTCCTCGCTTGGAGCCGGAAATATGCGTTTCAGGTCAGGAGACAAGTATACCGCATAATTCGAGTATTGAACTGAACCGGAATTGTGTTATCACCTTCCCTCTGCAGGTTGGAACTGAATCCTTGGTCTGGCGGGGAAGGTTGCAAGGAAATGAACGATGGTGCGGATGATCCAAAGCTCGAGCTTTATCCGAAACCGTTTCGACCATGAGGAATTTTCCTTTTTCAATCGCTCGTCCTTCCATTCCCTGTAAAACCACCGAACGACCCATCGGTAGAATAACGTGTTGTACCTGTCCCGCCGGAAGAGAAGCTTATTCTCGGCCGTATAGTCCCAATCGATGGTCCATTCCGATTCGAAGAGCAGTCTGTCTCTCACCTGTTCAAAAAATTTCGTTCCGGGGAGCGGATAGGCGATCGTGGTACTGAACTTGTCGGGCAGGGTTTCACGGAGCATCTGGACCGATTGCTTCAGGTCGTTCAGATTTTCTTCGGGGTAAGCAACCATCATAAAATAGTACGTTTCGATTCCGGTCCTTTTTGCAAGATCGGCCGCGTAGTAGATATCTTCTACTTTTATTCCTTTATCCATCGCATCCAGTACTTTTTGAGATCCCGATTCCGCGCCGAAATAGATTTTCCTGCATTGCATATCTTTGAAAGCTCCCATAATCTCGGGATCGACGAGGTTCACGCGCGTCAGACATTCGAACGGGATAACGGCATCGCTGCGAATTACCTCGTCCCGCCATGCCAGCACCCATTTCTTACTCACTCCGGTAATATCATCGACGACCCTTATCTGATCGGGATTGTAAGCGTCCTTGATGAGTCTCATTTCACGCGCGGAGTTTTCGGGCGAACGGAAACGGTATCTTCTTCCGAAGACGGCTTTCTGGCACCAGGAGCATTTGTACGGACAACCCCGCGTGTTGATGATACTCAACGACCAGTACCCGTGACGGCTTGTCCATGCCCTCTGGTAATCTTCCATATTCACGAGATCCCGCGCGGGAAAGGGGAGAGTGTCAATCTCCGAGATCAACGCTCTCGGCGTTGTCGCCGTAACATCCGAATTATGTCCGCGAATCCGCAATCCGGCGATTTCCCGGACGTCATGAATATAATCGCCTTGTTTGAATATATGATCGGCGAGTTCGCCGACCGTCAGTTCGCCTTCATCAAAGACCACATAATCGACCGGGTATGTTCCGCTGTCCCCTTTGTAATAAAGGTATCTCTCGGGAATCGCGGTCGGATCAGGGCCGCCGAGGATAACCGTGGCGCCGTAACGTTTCGCTATGTCGGCAAGTATCAAAGCATTGCGGCGGATGGTTATGAGCGAAGTAATGCCGACAACCGGCGGCCGATGGAGCTTCATGTACGCTTCGAATTCAGCGTAGTCTTTTCTGAAAGCACAATCGAACATTTCAACCGTATATCCTTTATCTCTCAGAACTGAACCCAGATACATCAGTCCGAGCGGGAAATACGGGGTCATAATTCGCTCTTCAACCGGATCTTTCGAAATGAAGAGAGGATGAACGAGCAGAATGTCCGGTCGCATCAGTGGGCCTCTTGCTGATGAAAGTGTCTGCGGGAACGAACCGAAAGGGATGTCAAAGGTCGAACAGCGATCGGATATCCAAATAATTCTTTGTAGCGGGTTAACGTGTCTGTAAACTCCCGCATGATATTTTTTCTGGATTCTTTCGCGAATGCAGTTGATTCCGTCGCGGTGCATCGAAAGCAGTAATTAAACTCTTCTTCGCTCAAATGCGGATATCGTGAGCGCCAGCTTCGTTTCATCGCCTCCCGTATTATCGGATCGAGTTTTCGGACGCCGAGACGGTTGAGTATTCTCTCGGATATGATCTGGAGAAGCGATATCCTATCATCAGCTGCGTCGGCTGTGGACGGGTCGTCTTCGAAATTCGGAAAGAACTTTTCGACCCAGATGTTCGATCTGATAAGATGCCGAAGCAAAACGGAATTGAATGTCGGCTTCAGCGTTCTCAACTCGACCGCCGTAAAAAAATCTTTCGAGTCGTCGAACGCCAGGTGATCGGTAGTCCGGAAGAAATTAAGGCAGAAATACGTTCGCCGGTTCAGGAGGCAGATCTTTTTAAATGCGGTCAATAATGCCCGAGCTATCCAGAGATGGCCCGGTTCAACTAGAATAAAATAATCGATATCGCTCGCTTGTGTGGAAATGTTTTTTGATAAATCTCCGGAAATCATAACAGCACGTACATAGGGAAACATCTTTATGATTTTAGTCATGATCCGGGCAGCCTTCCAGCGTTTCCCCGCGAATGCTTCCTGCTTGATTCGTTCGTCGATGATCGACCTATCTCGGTGACGGAGATAAAAATATCCGCGATCGGAAGATATACAGGATGCAACCGGGTAAGAGTTTAACTCGCCGATGAGGTCATCGAGGGAGAGCGCTATTCCGGGAATGAAGCTTCGGATTTCCGACGGTTTGAGCGGATAACTGAATATATCGAAGTAACAGAGACAAGATAGAATCGCGGTCGCATGGTCGCTGCATTGGATTCGTGTCGATTGCATACGATGTAGTTACCCTTTTCGTTCAGGAAGTGTACAGAGACATATATGTCCGTACCGGCAGAATATTCCCTGCCGGATGTGAATAAATATAACCGCCGTTCCGGAGAAAATGGCGAAGCAGTCTGGCGGGAGTTCTCAGAAACCGGGTGCAGCTACCCGTGAGAAGATCTTCCCGCCCAACGATTGAAAAAAGGGCGTGGGGGATGGTATGTTCAGAAAAGAGATGTCGGTCTGGATCTACTTTGTACGGTTCTCAACCTCCTCTGCTGTTGATAAAATCATTCCAACTCATTGTTTGGTAATGATCATCGCCGATAAACACCAGGACCGAAGCGAACCGATCGGGTGGAATAAATCCCGGAGCGAGTGTTATCTGTTCGGCGTTGGATGCGAGGAAGACGGTCGTCGGAAAACCTCTCACTCCCAACATCTGAGCGAGTTGTTTCTCTGTGAACTCTTTCCGGTTGAATGTGATTTTGCGGTTCGATTCCGCATTTATGGCAAGCGCTATGTAGGACTCGCGGAGGCGGTCGGCGACGCGGTCGTCCGTAAAAACTTCTCCCTCCATTTTCTTACACCAGGAACACCACTCGGTAAAGACATAGACCATCAATTTTTTATTCTGATCTGCCGCTTTGACGGCGGCATCCTGATCCGATTCCCATCCGACTTTTCCGTTTGTGCCGGCGTAGGTTCCCTGTGGTTGCTTGAGCTGCAGGAGTCCGAAGATGACAATTAATGCGGTTATTCCCGCAATAAAAAGGTAACGCATGAGTCCGATCCTGAATAAGAATTAATATAGTCTCTTGTCTATAACATGCGCTTCGGGGTTATGGTTCCGAATCGCAGGCATTGAAAGGACGCGTTTTATAATAAGAAACCGACGGTGATAGAATGCCCGGTACCGAGATTGTTGCGTAACGGTATGAATGCATAGTCGAACTTGAGAAACCTGTGTCTGAGTCCCAATCCGGTACTTAGTCCCCTTTCCTCCACCCCCGATCGGTAACCAACCCTGATAAATATCGAATTGGTATAGTTCAATTCACCGCCGAACATCAGGTGCAGTTTATCATCGTCTCCGTACCGCATTACGTCGACCGATACCTGAACGACAAGGTCCTGAAGCAGGAGCGGTAATTCATACGATGAACCGACACGGTATGTCAGAGGAAGCTCGGTCGACTCGTCCCGGAGGGCGCTCATTGAACCCGCGTTCAGTATTGCAAGCCCGAAATACAAGCCGGGAGTCGATGTCCGGTATAAAAACCCGAAATCGAATGCGTACCCCGTCGCTTCGTCGACGAATATTTTTTCATAGAGTAATTTGCCGGTAATCCCTAAGCGGAATGAAGGACTCGTACGGTAGGCGAACGTCGCAGCGGCAGCAAAATTTCTCGCGGTAAATGTCGCTTCCGGCGGACCGGGTCTCGTTCTCACTTCGATATCGTCCACCGATGCATTGTAGAGCGAGATACCGAGAGAAGCGCGGTCCATTGCGAACGCCGCAACGGCGTATTGCATCGACATCCCCTGAATCCATGAAGTGTGCATCAGTTGGATCTCGGAGCCGGGCATTCCGGCGATGTTTGCCGGATTATAGTGCACTGCGGATGCATTATGGTAAAGTGAAGTTGCCGCTCCACCCATAGCTGCGATCCTGCTCCCGGTATCGAGTTTTAAAAAAGTAAGTCCGGAGCTTCCTCCGGCTAGGGTCGTCCGGGTGAGCAACAGGAATGCAAAAAATATATAAAGAATTAAGCTTTTCATTGAGACTCACTATCCCATATTCAGTACTGTTTAAAATTCGACTCCGACTCCGATCAGATGCATACTGGCGGGTGCGTATGGTTCGAAAACGAGCGTATAATTGATCGAAGGAAGCATATTCTTAAGCGGATACATGATCGACAACCCGAGTGCAGGTTTCGTAGTATTCATTTCATGAAACCGGTCGATACCCCCCCGAAGCGTGAGATGTTCCGTCAGATACGCTTCGGCGCCGAGGCGAACTATAAGATCGAGCTCCTTCGAATACTCACCCTGGATACCGAGGAGCAGGGTTTTATCGGAGGACAGGTATGCAATGCCGGCTTGCACCATAAGTGGAAAGGAATCGGTGGTCGACCGGCCACTCTGCTCGTACAAACCCGACGAATCCCATTTATATTGGCTTTTGATATCCTTGATACTCAATCCGAAAGAAAATGATTCATTATACCGGTAAAGCAGACCCACATCGAAACCGAGCGTCGTACTTGACATCCCCTCGTGCAGATTGTAATAATAGAGCTTGAAAGCGAGTCCCCCGGAGAATCGGGGGGAGAACTGAGACGCAAAAGCGAACATAAATAAATTTTCCGACGTCGAAAGAAATTCGGTGTGAACTCCATCGCGATTTCTGCCGTCGATGCGGGAAACACCGGCATTGATCGCAGAGATCGAGAAACCGGCGGAGGGGGGTATGCGGGTCGTGAAATGGAGATAATTTAGTCTCCGGTCGAGGGAAAGAACACCCAGGGTTGCCTCGACCTTCGGGATGACCACGAAGGCGATCGAAGCAGGATTATAATAACTTCCGTGGTTTACCCAGGGTACTGCTATCGCTGCGTTGCCGAATCCGATCCCCCGTGCGCCGAAACCCATTCGACTGAATGCTCCGGGCGCCGTATCCTGACCGTATAGATCGGAAGCAAGATGGAGAGCTATCAGAGGCAGCAGAAGGAGATATATTATTCTATTCATCATTGCAACACCATAACTTTTCCCCACGCTCCGTTATTTCCATTCAGCTGTACCCGGTAGAAATATACGCCGTTCGGTACGGTATTGCCTGTATCGTCGGTTCCGTTCCAGACTTCGTCGAGTTCGATGTTTGCCGGACGGGGGGCATTGCGGATGAGCGTTCTGATCAGATTCATCCCGAAATCGAAAATCTCAATAGTAACATCGGCTTCGCCGTTGCCGGTATCGTAGTGAATGCGTGTCTGGCTGAATGAAGGTGAGAAAGGATTCGGATAGGAATATGTCGAGTGTGAGCCGGCAACGGAGCTGTACGAACGAAAGATGTTCCATGTCGATCCGAATGTATTCCCGCCGGCATCCTCTGTTCGCGCGATTCCTTCTCCGCCTCCTACCCAGACGGTGCCGTTCGGAAGCGCCGCGACCGACAATATTTCGCGCGATACAAATTGCTGCAGATTGACGGGATCGTAAATAGTGCCTGAGGTGTTCCATGTCCTTCCATCGTCTTCCGATCGCGTGATACCCCGTTCCGTGGCAATATAAATGATGTGATCTCTGAATGCGAAATCGTATGCCCGGGTATCATGCAGCAGATTGATCCAGGTCTCGCCGCCGTCGTCCGTGTAGCTGACACCGAATTTTTCGTTCTGATCTTCAGCCCGCCAGTTTGTGCACCATATTCGCGTGGTACCGTCGGCAAGTTTCTGCTCTGCGATCTTGATCACCCAGTTGCCGAGAATCCCTTTAATCTGATTCTGATAATTGAATTTTCGCCAGCTGCTCCCCCCGTCGAGCGATAGATTGATACCGTTCGCGGTGCCGGTCCATATACGGTTCTCGTTGTCCACAAAGACGGAGAAGACCGCGTGATTCAGATAGCCTTCGTCGATCAATCTACCGGCAACGGGGGATAGTGCGAAACGAAGATCATCGTCCGGACTGATAGCGTTCAAATGATCCGGCGGGAGAATTATCTTCGTCCATGTTTCGCCGTCGTCGCTCGTTTTTCGCAGTCCGCCCGCGAAGCTGGCGGTCAAGATTTCGTCGCCGTAAGAACTGAGACTGTATGTGATATTCGATACGTCGGTCGTGATGCCGAGAGTCGGGATTTTGTTATCACCGTACTGGAGCGTATCAACATCATAGTTGTCGAGAGGTTGGGGAATATACTGCCAGGTGATCCCGCCATCCTTCGAGAAAGTATATCCGCTGCCCGATTGCTGCGATCCCGCAGTAGTTTCTTTATAATAGCCGGTCGAAACCCAGAACACGGATCCCCGTTGGTGAACCGAAAAAATCCCATGCGGCTGAAAAGCTTCATCTCCACGAAAATATTCCCAATGAATTCCCGGCTCAACCGTTCTCGTCAGTCCTCCGCCGGTACCGAACCAGAGTGTATCATTCCGACTGACGACGTGCGCAGCGCTGTTGCTCGGCGGGAATGAGTGGAGTGTAGCTTCTTCAGAGAGACGGTACGTCGGGGCGATATGCGACTGACCCACGGCCTGAAAGAGTGGATGAATCGAGGCAAACAATATGGTGATATGAAGGATTCTCATTACTTATTGCAAAGTTATAAAATGATTGACCGTGTCGCTGACGGCACTCGATCGATCGACTGCCCGGAATTCGAATCTGTACGTACCCCGCGTATTGTTGCTGTTTACGCTCAGCGTATCGCTGAATAGGCCGTTCCCCAGATTTCTCAGCTGGAATGTCGCCGGGCCACGCTCTCCCGCCGGATTATACGAGTAGAAGTAGACGCTCGTTACATCGTCATTTCCATCCGGATCATCGACGATTACGTCGACCGCGAATGTCGTTGATTGAGGTTCATTGCCGACCGGTTCCGGAAGCTGGATGGTATCCGGAGCGGTTACCGAGAGGATAACCGGCGGTCGGTTGGTCCGTATTAACTCTACGATCGCCGTTCGGGAATTACCGACGAATCCGTCGCCGTTCTGTATGCCGACCTCGATGAGGTATTTTCCTATATCCGATCGGTTGAAGGCGCCGCTGAAGGAAAAGTTCGTCCAGAACGTTTCCAGGTCCCCATTATCCTGCGCGTCGATCGTTCCCTGAACAATGATACTTCCCAACCGTTGTGAGGTGAGTGAATAAACAATCCGGAAGGGTTCTATACCTCGACGGTGTACCTGTATGCCGACATTCCATGTCAATTCCAATTCTCCGGTTGGGGATGGCTGCGATGAGGAGCCGACCGTGTCCGTATTAATCGTATCCGGTGTTACTTCCAGCGAGAGAATATAGGGGGTGACGAATGAAGGATCGACGATATCCTTCACGTCGGAGTCACACCCATTATATAGCAACAGAGATATTGCAGGGATGAGAATAACGGAGGAAAAAACGGGTAGAATTCCCGGAGATTTCGGACTGGAAATAGTTGCACCCATACCATTGTTTACAAAACGTTCAAGCCATAAAAGAGCACACCGTAGCAACTATTTTCTTAACCGTCTCCGGAATTATATTGAATAATCGTTTTCAAAATTAACGAAATATAGCGGCAAAGTCAATAATATCAGAGCTGGAGTGACAATGGCACGGGAGAGAAGCAGAGAGCGAGGATGATAAATGCGGACCAGCCGAGTCGCACGCGTCGCGTGTCCAGGGGTGAAGAGTCTGCGACGGGAGGGTGTTTGAGTTTTATAAAGAAGTAGAGTATTCCTGCCCACATAAGCCACCCTGCCCAACCGAAAGAAAGGTTGAAGCCGAGAAGGGGTAGTAATCCCGATATGCCGAGAAACAGCAGCAAGACAAATACGACTCGTGCGAGAAGAATGTGAGTATCACCGAACATCGCATAGGATATGTGTCCTCCGTCCAACTGCCCGACGGGAAGCAGATTCAATGCGGTGATGAGCATGCCGAACCATCCGACCGTAAGGAAGGGATAGTGGTAGATTTCATTCATCGGCGGGAAGAAAGCGTCTCGTGCGACAAAAATTTCTTTGAGTAGTTCGAGCATCAGCGTGCTGCCAAATATCAGATTCCCCTCCGGCAGTTCGGCCATCCCTCTGTATTCAGGATGAATGTTATACAGGTATTCGAGGTCAGGCAGGTTGATCATGCCGTAGATCAGAATTGCGACCGACACCACGAATCCCGCAATAGGTCCCGCGATTCCTATATCGAATAGAATTTTTTTATTCGGAATCGCTGCACGAATTCGGATTATCGCGCCGAGAGTGCCAAAATTAATCACGCCTGGGAGGGGGGGAAAGGGGATGTAGAAGGGGAGGGTCGCATGAATACCGTGGAAACGCGATGCAAAATAGTGCCCGAATTCATGAAATGTCAGAACCGTCAGGAGAAGAGTTGAATAGGTGAGTCCGAAGCTCAGGTTTTCGAGCGCAAAGGGATCGATATTCAACCAAGCGACGCCGGCGACGGTAGTTGTGAAAAAAGTGACAAGAAATAAGCTTATATGTAGAAAATACCTGTTTTTAAACCGGTAATTTCTTGTATCCCGGTATTGCCCGTAGATTCGGGAAAAGTCATCTTCCTGCAATTAATTCTCGAAATCGGATGTAGTTGAACGGATTCGCTGATTGAGGTGATAAAGTAATCAATTCCGAGATGAATAAAAAGATGCGGATGAATAAAAAACCCAGGAAAACGGTAGGTAATCCCGGGTTATGAAAGATATTTACGAAATATCGAAATCTGTGATGATCATCACAGATTAATTAGAGGTTTCTAATTATATAAGTATTAGAAAACTTGTTCTTTGAAACCATCAGGTCCTTTCGGG
>CAZBUK010000037.1:0-35204 GCA_964495085.1 uncultured Ignavibacteriales bacterium | reverse complement strand
CGAAACGAACGGGCGGTTCCGTCGGATAAACTCAGGGCGCTCGCCCAGGAAGTTTTCTTTCCCGCCTTCGCATTCGGCGATGTCGGTTCGGGGATCGGGCGTGCCGCCGAGGATACCGCGAAGGAGGTACCGATTCTCGTCACGGGGTCGCATTTCGTGGTCGGTGAAGCGATGGATAAAATACAGATCTAAGCTTCCGATTCTTGACAAACTTCTGAAAAACAGGTATATTTTGTGTGGCTTCACGAAAGGTTGCCCAGAGGCTGTAGGACGACCCCATCTTATCCTCGTGTACGAGCTACCGGGATATCACCTCAGATATAATCTCAATTTTAGAAAATAGAACCATCCTGATTTTATATTCGATCGGGGTCATATTCCCTCCTGAAAATATTGGAATATAACTAATCCATCATCATTCATAAGTTTTTAAGTGTAGGTGCAGTCTATATGGCAATGGATATCAATGAATTGCAATCCAAGAAAATCGTTGAGCTTCAGAAAGTTGCAAAGGAGCTGAAGCTTACCGGTTACAGCGATCTGCGTAAACAGGAACTGATTTTCAAGATCCTGGAAGCGCAGTCCGAACAGGACGGCATGAGCTTCAGCAAGGGCGTGCTCGAAGTTCTGCCGGGAGGATACGGATTCCTTCGTTCAGGCGATTATAATTATCTGCCGTCTCCGGACGATATTTACGTTTCACCTTCGCAGATAAAAAAGTTCGGTTTGCGGACGGGGGACACCGTGAGCGGCCAGGTGCGTCCGCCGAAAGAAGGGGAGCGGTTCTTCGCACTCCTGCGCGTCGAATCCGTCAATCAACAGGATCCCGAACTCATTCGCGACAGGAGACTTTTCGATAATCTCACCCCGCTCTATCCTCAGGACCGGATTCCGCTCGAGAATCATCCTGCGGATTACGCCACCCGCATCATCGATCTGCTTGCGCCGATCGGAAAGGGGCAGCGGGGCATGATAGTCTCGCCTCCGAAAGCCGGAAAAACCATTCTCCTCCAGAAAATCGCAAACAGCATCACCGCGAACTCTCCCGAGGTGATCCTCATGATCCTGCTCATCGACGAGCGTCCCGAAGAGGTCACCGATATGGAGCGTTCGGTCAATGCCGAAGTCATTTCCTCGACCTTCGACGAACCGCCGGAGCGCCATGTCCAGGTTTCGGATATGGTCCTCGAAAAAGCGAAGCGACTCGTCGAAACCGGCAAAGACGTCGTCATCCTTCTCGACAGCATCACCCGGCTCGCCCGCGCGCACAATACCGTGGTCCCGCACAGCGGGAAGATACTCTCAGGCGGTGTCGACGCGAATGCGCTGCATAAGCCGAAACGGTTCTTCGGCGCTGCACGGAACATCGAGGAGGGAGGCAGCTTAACCGTCATCGCAACCGCGTTGGTCGAGACCGGAAGCCGAATGGATGAGGTGATATTTGAGGAATTTAAAGGAACCGGAAACTGCGAAATCGTGCTCGACAGGAAATTATCGGATCGCCGCGTATTCCCCGCACTCGATGTCAACCGCAGCGGAACCAGACGCGAGGAATTGCTGCTCGGCGACGACGAGCTGAACAGAGTCTGGATTCTCAGAAAGATCCTCAGCGAATTTACGACAGTCGAAGCTATGGAATTCGTCATCGAAAAGATGAGAGGCACAAAATCGAACAAGGAATTCCTGAGAGCGATGAATAGTTGACCCCCGCTTTTCTTTCCATAGCTTTCGTTCCCACCATGAAAAAAAATCGAGGAAGCAAGTGAATAACCGGGACGTGGTGATTGTCAGCGCATGCCGGACGGCGATCGGATCGCTGTCTGGCGCACTCAGCTCCTTCACGGCACCGATGCTCGGTTCACTGGTCGTCAAAGAAGCCCTTAACCGGGCGGGCGTATCTCCGGATCTCGTCGATGAGGTCATCATGGGCAACGTACTCGCAGCGGGTGTCGGGCAGGCTCCTGCACGGCAGGCAGCGCTGTTTGCCGGACTCCCTCAATCGGTGGAAGCGTTAACCATAAACAAGATGTGCGGTTCCGGACTGAAAAGCATCATGCTGGGAACGCAGGCCATCCAGCTCGGAGATGCCGGCATTATCATAGCAGGCGGGATGGAGAGTATGTCAAACGCCCCCTATCTGCTCGATAAAGCGCGAACGGGCTACCGGCTTGGACACGGAAAACTTTTAGACTCTATGATCGTCGACGGGTTATGGGATGTCTATAACGACTATCATATGGGAAATGCGGCTGAATTGTGTGCACGAGACTGCGGATTTACCCGCGAGCTACAGGATGAATATACCATACAGAGCTACTCGCGTGCGCAGACCGCACAGAAGGAAGGATGGTTTCAAAAAGAGATCGTACCGGTAGATCTCGATGCCGCGCAAAAAAAGAAATCCGGTCCGAATTGGTTCGATGAGGACGAGGAGCCGTTGCGCGTTAAGTTCGAAAAAATTCCGGAACTCAAACCGGTCTTTCAGAAGGACGGCACCGTCACCGCTGCGAATGCATCAACGATCAACGACGGAGCCGCGGCGGTCCTTCTCATGTCATCGGAGCATGCAACAAAACTCGGTTTGAATCCTATCGCGCGAATCGTTGCGCAGGCGTCGCATGCGAAAGCCCCGGAATGGTTTACGACTGCGCCGGCCGACGCCATCGAAAAAGTATTGCGGAAATCGAATTTAAAAAGGGAAGAGATCGACCTGTTCGAAGTCAACGAAGCTTTCGCAGTCGTTTCCCTCGCTGTCAACCGTCTTGCCGGACTCGATCCGGAACGGGTGAACGTACACGGCGGCGCAGTTGCGCTCGGTCATCCGATCGGTGCGAGCGGCGCACGGATCCTCGTCAGCCTGCTCAACGCTATGGAAATCCGGAACGTACGGCGGGGACTTGCATCCATTTGCATCGGTGGAGGAGAAGCAAGCGCGGTAATCGTTGAAAGGTTATAATCCTCCCAGGCAAAATCTTCGACGCATCCTCCCCATACAGACGGGTCCGGGATGCTTTTTTTTATGGATCGACACACTTCTGAAACGGCCCACTCATATGAATACAAAAAAGCGTGTAACCGTCATCGGCAGCGGTACCATGGGAAACGGTATCGCTCACACGTTCGCCCAATACGGGTATCCTGTTACTCTATGCGACGTTAACCGGGAGATCCTCGACAGAGCTTTCGCTTCGATAAAAAAAAATCTGGACAGACAGATTAAAAAGGAACTGATTGCCGAACAGGAAAAATCCGATATACTGAACAGACTTACCGCCGAAACCGATTTAAAAATGGGAGTTGCGACATCATTCCTCATCGTCGAAGCCGTAACCGAAAATATCGAATTGAAAAATAATATCTTTAAACTCGTCGACGAAGCCGCTCCGGCCGAAGCGGTCATTGCAAGCAATACGTCGTCTATTTCGATTTCCGAACTTGCGGCGGCGACAAATCGTCCGGACAAGGTTATCGGTATGCACTTTATGAATCCGGTCCCGGTTATGAAGCTTGTCGAAGTGATCAGGGGACTGGCTACCAGCGATGCGACATATGCGCTGGTTAAATCCACCGCCGAGGATCTTCAAAAAACGCCCGTTGAAGTAAATGATTATCCCGGCTTCGTCTCGAACAGAATTCTCCTTCCGATGCTGAACGAGGCGATGTATTGCGTCATGGAAGGAGTTGCCAAACCCGAGGACATCGATACAGTCATGAAGCTTGGTATGAACCATCCCATGGGACCGCTGACGCTGGCGGATTTCATAGGTCTGGATGTCTGTCTGTCGATCATGGAGGTTCTTCATCGCGGACTCGGAGACGATAAGTACCGCCCATGCCCGCTGCTGAGGAAAATGGTCGCGGCGGGACATCTGGGAAGAAAAAGCGGACGCGGGTTCTACGATTATTCGGGCAGTTAGGCTCCGCGAAGAAAGCCCTATGCAGCGATAACTTGAAATAATCCGGAGATTCGGAAATGAATTTTCAATTCACCGAAGAACAATTGATGATTCGGGAGATGGCCAGGAAATTCGCAATGGAAGAGCTCGCAGCGACAAGTCTGGAGCGGGATCAACGGGGCGAATTTCCCCATGAGGCGGTAAAAAAAATGGGCGAACTCGGTTTCATGGGAATGATGGTTCCCGAGAAATACAACGGAGCCGGCTTCGATACCATCAGCTACGTTCTCGCGATGGAAGAAATTTCCAGGATCGATGCATCTGCCGGCGTGATCATGTCGGTAAATAACTCGCTCGTATGCTGGGGACTGGTCGAGTACGGCACTGAAGAACAGAAGGAACAATACTTGAAACCTCTCGCGGCGGGTGAGATGCTCGGCGCCTTTGCGTTATCGGAGCCCGAAGCCGGAAGCGATGCAACGAACCAGCACACGGTAGCCGTCCGGGACGGCGACCATTACGTCATCAACGGTACAAAAAACTGGATAACGAACGGAGCAAATGCCGATCTTGCACTGGTTATAGCGTCGACCGACAGATCTAAAAGAGCCAAGGGGATCAGCGCTTTCATCGTAGAAAAGAATTATCCAGGATACGGGATCGGCAAGAAGGAGGATAAGCTCGGCATCAGGAGCTCCGATACGGTCTCGCTTTCGTTTGAGGATTGCAGGGTGCCCGCGGCAAACCGAATAGGAGACGAGGGATTTGGATTCAAGTTTGCTATGAAGACTCTCGACGGTGGCCGGATCGGCATCGCCGCCCAGGCGCTTGGTATAGCACAGGCTTCGCTCGATGCATCCGTTAAATACTCCAAAGAACGGAAGGCGTTCGACGTTCCGATAGCAGAGCATCAGGCTATTCAATTTAAACTTGCCGATATGTCGACCGAAATCCAGGCTGCCCGGCTCCTTACGCTCGATGCTGCGGCCGCCAAGGACCGGAACGAATCCTACAGTACCAAAGCCGCGATGGCAAAATTGTATGCTTCAAAAATCGCCGTTAAAGCCGCGCTGGAGGCGATACAAATACACGGCGGATACGGCTATATCAAAGAGTATCATGTGGAAAGATATCTCCGGGATGCGAAGATCACCGAGATATACGAGGGAACATCCGAGATCCAGAGAATCGTCATAGCCAGGCACCTGCTCAATTTCTGACTGCGACATCGGTATTCATTTGAAAGACGATCGTTCGCAAACCCGATACGTAATTTGTGAAGTCGTTTCGTCAAACTGCCATGTTTCCTGCCTGTTAGATTACCGCGATCAAGTATCGACATCGGTTCCCTGATATCTTCCGTTTTCTCCAGCTATTCGCCGGGAATATCCTGTTCCCTGAGGATGTTGACGGCAACTTGAACTCTACGAGTAATTTGGTTAAATTCGCACTTGTATTATTTCTGAAGACTTCAGAGTTACCGGATGAATCATCTCTCTGTACATATATTACTCGGTATCTTGCTATTTGCCGTCTCATGTGCGAATCATGAAAAAGATACCGGCGACGAGGGCGAAATGCAGTTCACCATCGACGCCAGTCTTCTCGGAGGACAGATTGCCGATACTGTTTCTCATTTTTCTTTTCAGCCCCCGATTCGGTGGAATCGGATCCCCGAAGAATTATTTACGGAAGCGTCCCGGAAGATCGAGGCGAACCGCGACGACGACGCATTGTTCTCGGCACTTCCCCTCTATATTTTTATCGATTCCGTATACAGCAGTTCCTTGATCGTTTCGATGATACGGTTCGCAGAAGAAAATTCCGACACCTCCGGACTCATGAGATTATATGGCAGTATTTTACAAAATAGGTCCCCTGAATCGGAAATCATGTATACGGATTTCATTAAGGACGGGATCCGTTTTTATCAGTATCTACTGAGAGACGATCATACGATCAATTTCAAGCTCATCGCCTCCGGTAGGGGGGATCAACTGCTTCAATGGGATTTCATCGTCCCGGAAGCGGTTTATGCCTACGAAATAAGGGCCATCGAATCGTCAATCGGTACGATTAGAAGGATACATAACTAAAAAGGAGGATAATATGTTACAACGTGCAGTAGCAGTGCTGCTTATCGTCGTGCTCGTCACAACGCTTATCGGTTGTATGAGCCACACCCACGTAGTCGGCAGAGGGGCACAGGGGATGCAGGTCGTTGAAGCCCGGCAGTGGTACGTTCTGTGGGGATTGGTGCCGATAAATAACGTACAGAGCTCCGGCATGACCGGCGGGACAGCGGATTACACCGTAAAAACCGAAATGACCCCACTCGATGTCATCATCAATATATTTACCGGATGGGTTACCGTATATTCAAGAACCGTTACAGTTACCAGATAGCGAGAACGATACTGAAGAAAACGAAGCCTTCGGATTCGATGGCCCGAATTTTAAGGCGACACGTTTTTAACATCAAACTCCGGATCCTATAGTGACAAAACAGGAAGTCGCCGATATACTCGAAGAGATCGGTATCCTTCTCGAGCTCAAAGGAGAAAACCCTTTTAAAAGCCGTGCGTACGAGAATGCGGCCAGGACACTACGAGGATTGACACAGGATTTACAAACACTCGTTGAGTCGGGGGAAATCAGGAAGGTGAAAGGGATCGGAGAAGCGCTCTCGGAGAAGATAACCCTCCTTGTTACTACCGGCGGCCTCCCGTATTACGACGAACTCCGGTCCTCATTTCCAGATACCCTTTTAGAATTGCTCACCATCCCCGGTCTCGGCCCGAAGAAAGTAAAAAGACTGCACGACGAACTCGGCATTCGTTCGATCGGCGAGCTGGAGTATGCATGTCATGAGAACCGGCTCTCGGTTCTCGACGGATTCGGCGAAAAAACACAGGTCAATATTCTGAAAGGGATCGAGGCACGAAAGAAATTTGCCGAGAAATTCCTCTATCCGGTCGCAGAAGAAGCTGCAGCCGATTACGTGGATTATCTTAAAAGATCGAAGGATGTCGGCAGGATCGAAGTCGCGGGAAGCTTGCGGCGGAAAAAAGAAATAATCGGAGACATCGATATTCTCGTTAGTGCTGCAGGGAAGGCAAGCGAGAGAATCATGAAACGATTCGTCTCATACGGGAATATACACCATGTGGTTGCGGAGGGAGATACAAAATCCAGCGTCGTACTGAAGAACGGATTGCATGTAGATATCCGGGTCGTCTCGGATAAGGAATTTCCCTTTGCATTGCTTTACTTTACCGGGAGTAAGGAGCACAACGTCGGTCTGAGACGCATCGCGAAAGATCTCGGTCTTAAACTGAACGAATACGCTCTCGTCCGGGAGAAATCGAACAGCGGAGTGGCGTGCGCCGACGAGGAAGCTATCTTCAGGAAGCTGGGACTTGCAAACATCCCCCCCGAACTCCGGGAGGATATGGGAGAGATAGAAGCCGCATCGAAGAATAAACTTCCCGCACTTGTCGAGGAATCCGATCTTCGCGGGACATTCCACTGCCACACGACCTACAGCGACGGCTCGAACAGTCTTCTCGAGATGGCGGAAGCTGCGGCTGCGAAAGGATGGGCATATCTCGGCATCGCGGATCACAGTAAATCGGCGCAATACGCCCACGGCTTAACGGAGGAAAGACTCAGGAAACAACGGAAAGAGATTGAGGCGTTGAACAAAAAAGCCGGATCGGTCCGGCTGTTCCACGGCATCGAAGCGGATATTCTGCAGGACGGGTCGCTCGACTTCGGCGACAGGGTGCTCGCATCCCTCGATTTCGTCGTAGCATCTGTGCACAGCAGGTTTAAAATGCCGGAGAAGGAAATGACGGCAAGGATAATTAAAGCGTTAAAGAACAAATATGTAACCGTACTCGGTCATCCGACGGGTCGTCTTCTCCTCTCGCGCGATCCGTACCAGGTCGATGTGGTCCAAATCGTGAACGCCGCCGCTGACTACGGAAAGGCTATTGAGATCAACTCCCATCCCTACCGCCTCGACCTCGATTGGCGAATGGTAAAATATGCAAAAGAAAAGAAGGTGAAGATATTCATCAATCCGGATGCCCATGCGACCGATGGACTGCACGACGTCCGTTACGGCATCGGGATCGCACGCAAGGGATGGCTAGAACCGGGAGACGTTGTCAACACGATGTCATTGAAAACGATAGAAAAATATCTGAAAAGGTGACCGTCGCCTTGCGGTAATTAATGTCACCTTATACCTCCGTCCTTTATCAATATCGGCATACCATGTACATGAATACTGGCCAACTCTTCTGGGGTCTCTTCCTGGTTGGAATAGGGATCGTTTTTTTGCTCGATAATTTCGGAACGTTGAACGCCACGGAATTCTTCACCGCTTATTGGCCCTTAATTCTGATTCTGATAGGGATATCTCTGCTGATCGGAAGCAGACCAAGAAAGAGGGATACCGTGGTCGGTGCGCCTGCCGCGGAACCGAGTGAGCAGCCGGAATCGGGCACGGCATACGGCTCGGATTTCGTGGATGAGTCGGGTATTTTCGCCGATGTATCTCTCGATATAAGATCGGAGCGTTTTCGCGGCGGTTCGGTATCGACCGTGTTTGGCGATACGGACATCGATCTACGGAGCGCCGGTATTGCAGAGGGGGAACATACATTGAAAGTAAGCGGGGTATTCGGCGATGTCGAGATCGCCGTGCCTTCGGAATTACCGATCGATGTGACGGGAAGTACCGTATTCGGATCGATACAGGTGCGTGAACAAACCAGGAGCGGGATAGGTCAAAAACTGAGATACCGATCCGGAAATTACGAAACGGGCGAACGGAAACTCAGGATACGGTGCAGCCAGGTATTTGGGGATTTGAAAATCGAATGAAAGCCAGAAGATCGCCGGTCACGACCCGCGTACCGCTACCCGGAAAACCGGATATGAAAAAGCTCGTCAAACTTCTTCGCCGTGAATACCCCGATCCGGTAACCGCTCTCCATTATCGCGATCCGTTTCATCTCCTGATCTCCGTCATTCTCTCCGCACAGTGTACGGATGTGCGTGTGAACCTCGTGACCGCGGATCTGTTCAGGAAATATCGAAAACCGCAGGACTATCTCGATGTGATGCAGGAGGAGCTCGAAAACGATATCCGTCCGACAGGATTTTTCAGAAACAAAGCCCGCAATATACAAGCATGTTGCCGGGTACTCGTCAAGCAGTACGGCGGAAAGGTTCCCTCCTCAATGGAGGAGCTGGTCGGACTACCGGGTGTCGGTAGGAAAACTGCAAATTGCGTATTGGGCGAAGCCTTCGGTATTCCGGCCGGTATAGTGGTTGACACGCACGTTATTCGCGTGTCGAACAGACTCGGGCTGACGAAGCACAGAGATGCCGTTAAAATCGAGCGGGATTTAATGACGCACGTGCCCAAAGACGAATGGATACATTTCGGAAACCGCATCATTCATCATGGGAGAGAGGTTTGCGGCGCTCGAAAGCCGAACTGTCCGGCATGCGTTCTCAATGGTCTCTGCCCATCTGCGGAGTTATGAGCGGGCACCGGAAGAAATTGCTTGATTTCGGTTTCGGAGATTGTTACCATGGTATATGTTTAAAAATCACTGACTCGGCTCACACCTATTCTCCTTTGTCATGAAAGGAGCTTTTATGGAATCGAATCCGAACAGAAGAAATTTTTTAAAAGCCGGTATAACGACTGCAGCCGGTTTGGGACTTTTATCCGGCGGCGATATCCTCCGGCATACCGAAGTCCTTGCGGCGCGGGTCACCCGAAATACGATGCCCCTCCGGCCGCTCGGAAAAACGGGACACCAGGTCGGTTTATTCAGTCTCGGTGGGCAGGCGACTATCGAACAGCCGGATACGGAAGATCAATCAGTTGAAATTATCAACCGTGCACTCGATCTCGGAGTTAATTATATCGACACCGCAGCGGCGTACGGAAGGGGTATAAGCGAACGATATATCGGCGAGGTGATGAAAGGGAGGCGTCAAGAAGTCTTTCTCGCGACCAAGTCGCACGACAGATCGTACGACGGAACCATGCGCCTCTTCGAACAAAGTTTGAAAAATTTGCAGACCGATTATGTCGATCTATACCAGGTACATAACGTCAGGACTCAGCAGGATCTCGACAGAATGTTCGCCGACGACGGAGTGATCAAAGCATTCGAAAAACTCCGGAGCGAGAGGACCGTCAGGTATCTCGGCATAACCGGCCACCGTGATCCGGATATACTCAGGAAGGGAATTCTCCAGTATCCTTTCGACTGCATCCTCATGGCGCTGAACGCCGCGGATATTCATTATCTTCCGTTCCAGGACGACCTGCTCGATACGGCAGTTGAAAAAAATATGGGTATCATTGCGATGAAGGTGCCGGCACGGGGCAGGATTTTCAAAGAAGGCGGGATTACGACGATGGAGCAGGCGTTGCGTTACGTTTATACGTTTCCCATCAGCACTGCTATCGTTGGCATATCGACCTTAGCGGAACTCGAGGAAAACATCGCGATCACGAGATCGTTCGAGCCGTTCGACGATGCCGAGATGGCGGGAGTTGAAGATCTGACGATGGCTTATCACGAAGACGCAAGTTGGTTCAAACATCAGTGGTGAGACCGGCGGAACGGGATCTCCGACTCGGTGCGTCACTGCCCCATGGCATATCACGACTTGCCCTCCGGAATTCTGTGCTCGAGTTCGTGAGATAGATTCCGTACACAGGCAGGACAGAAGTACAGTAATTTATAGTCGCCTACCTCTCTGACGAGCAACTCATCGGATGGAAACGATAGTCTGCAGACGGAACAGGAGGCGAGCTGCGCTTCACTGTCGGCTACCGTCCGCCGCAGGACAATGCCCCTACCGTAAAAAATGAACGCCAGAAGAAAAAGAAGAAAGAGAACCGTAAGTATAATATAGGGTATCAAGTATCATTCCTTAACGCTGACGGCGACTCCATCGCGGAGAGGAATTATACTGCTCCGGAGCCCCGAAGTGGAAAAAATTAACCTGTTATATTCCCTGATCGATTCGGTCGCTTTGTCGTCCTCCTCTCCGGCAACTCTTCCGCTCCAGAGCACATTATCCGAAATGAGCATTCCGGAGTACCTGAGCTTCTTGAGTGCGAGTCCGATGATCCCGGGATAGTCTTCCTTTTGTCCGTCGTTGAATATGATATCGTACTTTTTTCTGCTTTTGCCGAGCAGCTCCTTTCCGTCCCCCTCATAAAATTCGATTTTCGACGTTACCTTCAGCCGCTTTGCGTATTCCTTTCCTCTGCGGATGTTTTCCGGATTAAATTCAGTACAGGTGACCTTCCCACCGCGTGGAAGAGCCGCAGCGAACCAGAGTGCGGAATAACCGAATCCCGATCCGATTTCGAAAACCTCTTTCGCTCCCGAAAGCCTGACGAGGCAATAGAAAAATTGGCCGACGAGAGGGCCGACTATGGGAAAATCCAGTCTGCGGGCGATGGATTCCATCTCGGTGAATACCGAAGCGCGGTCATGCGCGTGCCGGTCGAGGTAATCGTGCATATTCGATGAAGCGAATTCTATCATACTTGAACCCGGGAGTGTAGAATTTTTCCCCAAGATAAAGAATGCCTGATAGAGTTGCAATTTCTTAATGCTAATAACCCCGAAACGACCTTTTCTCAATTTTGGTAATTCAGAGGAGCCGTTTTCACGATACTTATAGTTTCGAACACTCTTCGGCCGGGATTTATGGCATGCCGTTTGTTAGGTATTAGGGAAGCAGTCGTATTTACTGATAATGATAATGAGTGCATTCGAAAATAATACCATCATACTCGGTCTCGGCGATCCCGAACTCAGGGACGGCGGAACGGGTCAGTTTCTCACCGCGCTCCTCTCGCACGTAGATATGCCCGGGAATGTGAGGATTTTGGATTGCGGAACCAGCCCGGAATGTCATATCGATCATCTCGGCGCGTATCATCGGATCATCGTCCTCACCTCATACCTCCATGGAGACGCTCCCGGTGAGATTTTCTTTGCGACGCTGAGGGGAGATCTGACCGGGGTCTTAAGCGGTGTTCCGGCGCCGATGGAAAGTGTGAGATCACAGCTCATAACGATGTTCAATTCAGGCAAGATCCCCGAAGATACGGAGTGGATATTGGTAGGTATCGAGCCGAAGCAAATAGCCCCCGGTTGTTCGCTCTCAGACGATGTGATTAAGGCAGCGCCGAAGGTCTTGCAACGGATTCATGACCTGCTGTGGGAATCGAATCACAAAAAAGAAGATCATTATCATTATATCGATTGACGGGAGGTATGCATGTTACCCTCTGTTCCGATGAAACTGGTCGAACGTACCGGAAAAACCGGACGGTTTACGATATCGAACGAATCGTATCCCGTCGGTCTCCATCTTGTGGATGCTGCGGTAGAAGGCGAGTATTTTCTTGTTGAAGCCGGTTTCGCAATCCAATCGTTGGGTTCCTCGTTGCATTTGCATAGCTCACGAAATCTCTCACCATTTGAACTTCTCAGGAAAATTGATTCACTCACCGGTGACCGGGAGATTAACCTCTTAGCGCTCTCTTCGTACCATTCGGGGATCTTGCACCGGGAAAAACTGAAATATCAAATCACCCCCCGAATCAAATTTGCATACGGCCCGGGATGTTCTTTATGCAATACGCCCGCCGGTTTCTTCGAAACTATGGCTTCGATCTCGCGTGAGACGAATTGCATTCTGCTGAGCTCAAACAATATGTTGTCCTTTCCGCTTCCCGACGGAACGATGAAGCTGCTCAGGGAGACAGGATCCGATATCCGGTCGGTTGGTTCTCCGCTCGATGTGGTCAGAATTGCCGAACTAAATCCGGACAAGGAGATCGTCTACGCGGCCATAGGTTCTGAAATAATGCTTGCGGCAGTTGCTGCTACAATCCAGGAAGTCAAGCAGAAAGATCTCAGGAATATCGCGTTCTATCTCTCGCTTAAGAACAGTCTGTCTGCGATACCCGCATTCATAGAAAAATCGGAAAGACAATTCGACGGAATTCTTCTGCCTGCGGAAACAGCCGCCATTACAGGTTGGAATTCTGCGGGAGCGATAGCCGAAAAGTATAATATTACCTGTGTACTCGCCGACTACGAACCTCTTCATATATTACGAGGTATTATCAAACTTATCGAACCTGCTCATGGTAGAAAGAAGAAGGTCGATATCGCGTGCAGGTACCACCTCACTCCCGGAGGCAATTCGGAGGCACGGGCGCTTATAGACCGCTACTTTATACGAACGTCTTCGGCATGGCCCGGTTTCGGGAATATTCCCGACAGCGGCTATCGCATTGTCGATTCGCTTTCGCATCTTGACGCGCTCAGAAAATATAATCTGGTCGAGTCGGATACAGTGTCCGCGCCCGGTTGCAGCGTTGCTGATGTCACATCCGGCCGGATCATACCTTCTCAATGTCCTCTCTTCAGTAACGCCTGTACTCCCGACCATCCTCGGGGACCCGGCATGCTTGCTTCGGACGGTCTGTGTACCGGCTGGTATCAGTATTCGTCCCGGTTCAGCGACGTCTGAAAATCTTCTCAGAGAAACAGCAGCAGTACATCGGCGCCGGTTGCATTTCCCGGATCTTTTTTGTACTTATATCCAGGTCGAGGTAAACTTCCGGCTCTCAACATCGGCAATCTCTCTAATTTATGAAAACCAGAGAAGAAACTCTTCAACTTCTGCACGAATATACAAAGAACGAAAGCCTCCGGAAACACGCATACAGCGTCGAAGCGGCAATGCGGTATTATGCGGGGATGTACGATCAGGATGTAGAGTTATGGGGAATAACTGGGTTGATACATGACTTTGACTATGAGAAATATCCCACAAAAGAGGAGCATCCGTTTGTCGGCGTGAAATTACTCGGGGAACAGGGATATCCCGAGGAGGTGAGGAGAGCGATTTTGGGACATGCGGTATATTCGGGAGTGCCGCGGGATACCCTCATGGCGAAGGCGCTCTTCGCATGCGATGAACTGACAGGATTCATTACGGCGGTCGCGCTGGTCAGACCGGGCAAAAAGATCGGTGAGGTCGAGGTATCATCCGTAAAGAAGAAGATGAAAGATAAGGCGTTCGCTCGCCCCGTCAGCAGGGAAGAGATGAAGCAGGGCGCCGAGGAATTGGGCGTGGATTTCGATAAACACATCGAGAATGTCCTTCAGGCCATGAAAGGAATCTCGGACATTCTGGAATTATAGGGACCGACCATGGAATATGTTGCGGGAAAGAAGTTCCTCATACTGGCAGAAGATTATTACGAAGATCTCGAGCTCTGGTATCCGAAATACAGGTTGATCGAAGCAGGGGGCGAGGTTGCTATTGCCGCACCTCAAATGAAGCAATACCGCGGAAAGAACGGTTATCCGCTTTCTCCGGATGTCCTGATCGAGGCCTGTCGTGCGGAGGATTTCGACGGTCTGATCATCCCAGGAGGATTCGCACCTGATAAGCTCAGACGTTACGAATCCGTCCTGAATCTCACCCGCGGGTTTCATACATCCGGCAAACTTATAGCGTTCATCTGCCACGCCGGGTGGGTACCGATTTCAGCGAAGATTTTGAAGGGTAAGCATGTGACCTGTGTCTCAGCAATAAAAGACGATATCGAGAATGCAGGCGCAATCTACCATGACAAGGAGGTGGTCGTCGACGGTAATATCGTCACCTCGCGAAAGCCGGCCGATCTGCCCGCTTTCTGCCGGGCGATCATCGCTCATTTCGGATAAGCGAGACACCGCGGCAGCGCCGTCGACGCCGCTAAAAATAAATATTAAACCCAACCGACAAATACCTGAGCGTCTCGTCATAGTATTCGGCAAAGAAGTTCAATCCGGAGAAATACTCCATATAAATATCCATTCCCCTGCCTGTCCAATTTCCGAATTTTATTCCCGTATTTATAGTATGAGCCGCTTGAAATCCGTTCAGACTCTCCATCCGGAGGTTGTATGCGCCGAATAGGTGTACCTTCCCGTTATATGCGCTGTAAAAAAGCTGTTCTGCGTTGACGAGGAAAAAGAACGGAGAACCGCCGGATGGGCGTTTAAACCAGGCTGCCGACGCTCCGAGAGCGATCCGTGTCGAAGAGAGATCGTGAATGGAACTGATTTCAACATGATCCCTGCTGTATGCTCTCGGCAATTTGCCATCGACCCACCATTGTGTATTTTTATCGTATCTCCCGTCTGCCATATGCGCGCTGTGGTGTAGTATCCTCGTCCTGAGGAGCCAGGGAATACCGAATAGTTGTGATGAATAGAGCATATAACCGCCGAAAAATCCATCGATCGCATCGACCTGTAGGCGACGGTCGCGGACCGAGGTGACATAGGCATATGCAAAAAAACTTACTCCTACCGTGAGATTAGCGTTGTTTCCGGTCGGAATTCGTAGCATATCGATACTGTTACCGATATCGACGTGCATATCCGGGCCTTTGAACAATTTCCGAACGCCTATCCGGGCTTCTTCTGCATTTCCTCGCAGCACCGGCACAGATGTGCCGCCGGGCATAAATACCCATCGGCTGGAATTATCTTCCGAAAATGCTTTAAATGACGACGATAATCCTATAAGAATTATCAGGATAGAGTTATGAACTTTCACAAAATTATTCCTGTTAAATTATAATAATAGAGATTGCATCATACGGTATTCATAAGCCTAGTATCCGGAAGAATCGACTGCCGATTCCGGAAATTAATCCGGTAATGTAATGACCAAAACGTAAAAATCAAAGTGTCCGCACAGAAGAAAATATGGCTCCTTGTCGAAGACCTGCTGTTCATCTCGAAAGTTACCCGGAGTGCGAAATCGCTCGGTTATCAGACACAGGTAATTGGGAGGGGTAAGGTTCGTGCCGGAGATTTCGGATTTACAGAGGGAGATCTTATCGTCATTGACCTTGATTCTCTTGATTGGGATACCGGAGATATTTTATCCGTATTGTCGCAAAACTCGATCATTCGAGGAAGCATTGTCTGTTTTGTATCCCATGTCCGTTCGGATCTCATCGCGGAGGCTCGCCGGTTCGAGGGAGTTGAAGTCCTCTCGCGTTCGCAATTCATTGCCCGCCTCGGTGAACTGCTCGCTGCCGGATGAGAAAATGGAAAATAACATATTAAAATCTTATCTTGATTCATAGTTGTCGTAACTTCACTTTATAGCGGATCTCGATCATGAATTTAAACGTCCGAATTCAAGCTGTTCGCCGGATTCAGATTGCTGCAATATTTCTCCTGACAATATCCGTATCGATAACCTCCCTCAACTGCGGGGGAAGACTAGGCATCAACCTCTTCTCCGATGAGGACGACGTAACGCTCGGCAGACAATTGGATGAAGAGATCCGCGCAAATCCCGAAGAATATCCGATTCTTACCACACATCCGCATGTCAGGAAATACATTGAAAACATCGGCCAACGGATATTGCAATCACAGCATATCAAAAAGAGAGATATCTATCCCTATAAATTTGAAGTAATCCTCGACGACAGTACGATAAACGCATTTTGTACTCCCGGAGGATATATATACGTTTACACCGGCCTCATGCGTTTTCTCCAAGATGAGGCGACGCTTGCAGGGGTCATCGGCCATGAAATTGCCCACGCCGAGCGGCGTCATGCCACGAGACGAATATCGGCTTACTACGGAGCCCAGATACTCCTGGCCGTCGTGCTCGGCCAGAATCCCGGAGTGGTCGAACAGATCGCGGCGAACCTGTTCACGGGACTCGGTTTCCTCGCGAACAGCCGGAGCGACGAGAAGGAGTCGGACGATTATTCGATGAAATATCTAGCGGATACCGAATACTACCCGGGTTCGATCAGATTCTTTTTCGATAAGATACTCGATATGAGCGGTCGCACAGGCGGCTCCGTCGAACGTCTCCTGTCCACGCATCCGTTGCCGCAGGATCGGGTCCGGCATGTCGAAGAGACCGCAAAAAAGGAGGGATTTCCGGAACCAACAGAAGAGAATTTGTTTACGAACCGCTATACAGAATTCCAGAAAACGCTGCCGTAATACCTATCTCAATGACCCAAACGGATACGGAGACTAAGACGTATAAAGCGGGATATGCCGCCCTCGTCGGGAAGCCGAACGTAGGCAAATCGACATTGCTGAATTCCCTGCTCGGCCAGAAGCTATCAATCGCCACACATAAACCGCAGACGACACGGCATCGCCTGCTCGGGATTCTCTCCCGCGATTTCTTCCAGGCGATTATTATCGATACGCCGGGACTCATCGAACCGAAATACAAGCTGCAGCGAACGATGGTCGACAAAATTCAGGGCGCGCTCATCGATGCCGACGTTGTTCTCCTTGTTACGGAGGTTACGCGGCCGGAGATCCCGCCCGGTATCATCGACGCCCTTGCCCGCAGAAAGGTACCCGTATTTCTGATTCTGAATAAATGCGATCTTATCAACAGGAATGAGGCGCTCCCGGTTATTGAGAGACTGAATTCAGAGTTCGGATTTTCGGGCATCATACCGGTTTCCGCACTCCGCAACGAAGGCATCGAAGAGGTGGAAAAGGCGATAGAATCCTCGCTGCCTGAGCATCCCCCGTTCTACCCTCCGGATCAGGTCACCGATCAACCCGAACGGTTTTTCGTCGCCGAATTGGTAAGAGAACAGATCTTTCTGAGATATGATGAGGAACTCCCTTATTCGACGACTGTACAGATAGCGGAGTTTAACGAAAAGGAGGGTAGGAAAGACGTTATTCGCGCCGAAATAATCGTCGACAGAGAGTCGCAAAAACCCATCATCATCGGTCGAAGGGGAAACCGGCTCAAAGAGCTCGGTATTGCCGCACGTACGAGCATCGAGGAATTTCTGCAGCGGCCGGTGTTCCTGGAACTACACGTGAAGACCAGAGAGAAATGGAGAAACAGTGAGGAATGGCTGAAACGGTTCGGATACTGAAGTCGAAATTAATGTCCGGATCTCATCGATTCATCATACCACTATCGGATACTCCTCATGGCAAACATAACACCTTTCAACGGCATACGTTACAGTCAGTTAATAGTCAAACTTGAAGATGTGGTCGCACCTCCCTACGACGTGATTTCAACTGAGCAGCAGAACGATCTCTATGAAGCATCTCCGTACAATGTGGTCCGTCTCATACTGGGAAGAGAGGAAGACCGCTATGCAAGCGCTGCCCGACACTATAAACAATGGCTGGATGAGAAGATACTAATCCGGGACCAAACGCCCGCCCTCTATCTGCTTGCCCAGACATTTACCGGTGAGGACGGAAAGCATGTAGTCCGGAAAGGATTCATAGGTGCCTGCGAGCTGGTGGATCTCGATAAAGGAATTGTGTTGCCTCATGAAAAAACACTCTCGAAACCGAAAGCGGACCGGTTGAATCTGATGACCGCAGCCGCGGCGAATTTCAGTCAAATTTTCGGGCTGTATGCCGATCCCGATCGTAAAATCAACACGATCGCGGACCGGCTCATGCAGGGCGAACCTCATATCGATGTCGAATTTGAGAACGTTAGAAACCGAATCTGGCCGGCAACGGCAGGCAGCGATATTTCGTTGATTCGGAATATTATGCAGGATAAGAAAATCCTGATAGCGGACGGTCACCACCGATATGAAACAGCGCTTGCTTACCGGGACCAGAGAAAGTCTCAGAATCCGGCTCATACCGGCCAAGAATCGTATAACTTCGTGATGATGTTCTTTACCAATATGTACGACGAGGGATTGGTAATTTATCCGACTCATCGACTGCTCCACAGTCTTCCTGCCTTCGACGCTGCCGGGCTGCTTCAGCGGCTCGGATCTCACTATACGGTCGAAACCATCAGCGATCCGGGTGCTCTGAGGAATGCACTCGCGGCAAGAAGTTCGTACGCGTTCGGACTCGCTCTCCATGAAAGTCTGCATCTGGTCTATCTCCGCAATCCGGAGGAAATCGTTTCCCTCTTGCCGCCGGATATGCCGCCGGTCGTTCGTGCGCTCGATGTTGCACTGCTCCATAGCCATATTCTCGGAAAGGTGTTGAATATTACTGTGGAAGCACAGGAGCAGAAGCTCTATCTCGATTATAGTAAAGATTTCAATGAGGCGATCGGAGCGGTTGAATCGGGCAGAGTACAGGCAGCGTTTCTGATGAATCCCACACCCATCCGGCATGTCCGCGACGTCGCCGAAGCGGGATATACGATGCCCCAGAAATCGACTTATTTCTTTCCGAAGTTGATATCAGGATTGCTTATCAATCCCCTGAATTAACCGAAAGGCCGAATGTTCAGATCCACCTCTTCCAGAGTTGTACTCGGCTATATTCTCATCTGTCTGATTTGGGGTTCTACCTGGCTTGCGATAAAAATAGGACTCGAATCCATACCCCCATTCTTCGGAGCTGCGGTCAGATTTCTTATCGCGACCTTCATTTCGATTTTGATAGTCTGGAAAGGAAAGAGCCCGATTCCTCTGGATAAACAGTCGGTCTATCTTTACCTCACCGTCGGTATGTGTTCGTTTTCAATCGGATTCGCGCTCGTGTACTGGGCGCAGCAGTATGTCCCGTCAGGACTCGCGTCTGTGCTCTTTGCGACGTTCCCGTTTTTCGTCGCGATATTATCCTGGTACGCGGTTAAAACGGAGAAGGCTACCTTCGGAAAAATAGCCGGTGTCGTCCTGGGTTTTTCAGGAATCCTCATCATCTTTTCAGAGGATATCTCTCTGCATCTCGGGGATGCATCCACCGTCGGGATGGTGCTTATCATCGCGGCAGCCATTATTCAGAGCGTATCTGCCGTGAGCGTAAAGAAATACGGCGGCCACATCAGTCCGTTTTCCCTGAACGCGGTCGCAATGGGAATAGGTAGTCTGTTTCTTTTTATCTGCAGCTTCGCGACTGAGGACCTGAGCGGAATGTCGATCGATGCGCGCGCGGTCGGATCAGTTCTCTACCTCTCGACATTCGGTTCAGTCGTCACGTTCGGGACTTTTTTCTGGCTTTTAAAGAGAATGGAAACGGTCATACTGTCTCTCTCGGCGTTCATCACGCCGATTATAGCGCTGATTCTCGGCATCGCAGTCGCGGGCGAAACGATGTCAGGAAAAATCCTGCTCGGTTCAACCTTCGTGCTCGGAGGAATTCTTGTCGCAAACCTTCGTCAGCTTATAAACGTTATAAGGATCAAGTATAATCTGGTTAAGCTGAGAAACGAATGAATTTTTTATGCAGAGTTATCGCTTCGGTGCTTTCGTTCTGTATGCTATCGAATCTTCTGCAGGCAGACGAACCGACCCAAATAGATATTTTGCGGACGGATCTTCACGTATTCGTTTCGGGAGACTCGCCGGAGTTGAAAGGCGAGGTGACTTACATTGCGATCGTTACACAGGCCGGGGAAGGGATCATCAAATTTAATTCATACTGGCTGCAGATTGACTCGGCAGCGGTGAACGGCGTGCACGCCCCGGTACTGATTCCATTCGCGCCTGAGATTGAAGAATTCGAGGTTGCACTGGAGACCGTTCCGAACCCCGGCGATACGCTGTCTATATTTTTCTCCTATACGCGTTTTAGCGAAACGGGATCGCCGGGCCGTGAATTCACCCGAAGCGGTTATTACTTCTTTCCCCAGGGATCCCAGATGTGGAACCAGACTGCCTCCAGAACGCTCGGCTATACGATGTCCCAGCCGAACGATGCCCGGGCATGGTTTCCAACCATCGATGACCCGTCGAATAAAAGTCTGTTGACATTCAGGATCACCGTCGATCGGGATCTTCCCGTCATTGCGAACGGCAGGCTGGAAAGTAAAATCACCGGCGACGACGGTTCAATCACCTATACATACCGGCACGATTTTCCGGTACCGCCGTATCTCATGGCATTTAACGTCGGCGAATTCGGCGAATACGGAACCGAACATGATCTGACCGACGGAAGGAGAATACCTGTCCGGTCGTACCTCTACGATGACGATGCCGGGATGTCGACGCAGGCAAACCGGTATATGACGGAGATGCTGGACATGTTCGAGGGTTTATTCGGTGCGTATCCATTTGATGAGTACGGCATGATTGCAATCGAACCGTACCGGTACGGCGGTATGGAACATCAGACCATCTCGACGATGCGCCGGAGCCTCTTCCTGGACGAATGGGTAATTGCTCATGAGCTCGCCCATCAATGGTGGGGCAATATGGTCACCTGTCGCGAGTGGCCGGAGATCTGGCTGAACGAAGGGTTTGCATCGTATGGAGAAGTACTTTACGGTGAAGCCGCCTACGGAGAGACGATGATGCGGAACGTTCTCGATCTATTTGCTACTTCGTATTTTAATGAAGACGGAATTCAACGATACGCATTGTACGATCCTCCGCCGGGGAGGTTGTTCGGAACCGCGATATACAGGAAGGGAGCCTGGGTACTCCATATGCTGCGCTCCGTTGTCGGTGACGAGGTCTTTTTCGGTGCTCTCCGTGAGTACGGTACAAGGTATCGATATTCCACCGCATCCACGGAGGATTTACAGAACGTTTTCGAAGAAGTCGGCGGCATGGAACTGGGATGGTTCTTCGGGCAATGGATCTACAACGCCGGATATCCCGTATACCGTATCGAGACCCGGGTGCACGAGGCAGAGACGGATAACGGCTATGAAGTGACGGTCAGACTGATCCAGGAACAGACAAATGCTCCGGATGTGTTCTCCGGTCCGGTGGCTTTTAGATTCCTCTTCGATCAAGAGGATACGACGGTCACGTTCTGGAATTCTGAGCGGGATGAATCGTTCAGCTTCCGGCTGAGCGGTATCCCGGATACCGTACTCTTCGACCCGGAACATGCAATTCTAAAACGTGTCGAGCATATTACGATAATCGACGACAGCCGGCCGCCGCTTCCGGAAACCATCGTTCTTTATCAGAACTATCCGAATCCATTTAACGCCGGCACGACCATACGGTACCGGATACCGGCTGAAACGGTCGTGAGACTGCGAATTACCGACGCCCTGGGAAGATTGGTGGAGGAACCGGTGCACGAACTGAAACCCGCAGGGAACCATGTATATGAATTCAACGCCGGAGAGTATGCCTCCGGAGTTTATTTCATCATACTCGAAGCCGGCGGATCAATCCGAAACGGCAGAATGCTATATCTCCGTTAATCTTCATGAAAAAACCGATCTCAATACCGGTCGCAGCCACGAAACGCGAACAGCTCCGTGCAAAGATCGATCAGCTGCCCGCCACCCCCGGCGTCTATCAGTTCAAAGATAAAGAGGGGAATGTCATCTATATCGGGAAAGCGGTATCGGTGCGCAACAGGGTTCGGCAGTATTTCCAGACTAAACCGTCCGGCGGACCGCGGGTTGAAACCATGATACGGCACATCTGCGATCTGGAGGTTATTCTGACGGATTCGGACGTCGAAGCACTTATTCTGGAAGCCAACTTCGTGAAGGAGTACAAGCCGAAATATAATGTCAGACTGAAAGACGATAAGAGCTTTCCGTATATCGTCATCACGAATGAGCCGTATCCGCGGGTTTTCGTAACCAGAAATCTACGCCGCGACGGCTCGAAATACTTCGGACCGTACACGGACGTCAAAAGCATGCGGTATGCGCTGAAGACGATCCGGGATCTGTTCAGGATACGAAGCTGTAATTATCAGATAGACGAAGAATTTATACGTAAGAAGAAGATCAGAGTATGTCTCGACTACCATATCAGGAAATGCGACGGACCCTGCGAAGGCCTGGTGTCGGGTAAAGTTTACAACGATATGATCGGTCAGGTAGAGCACCTCCTGAAGGGAAGAACGGAAAAGCTGATCGAGGAATTCGTATACGAAATGCACCGTCTATCGGAGGAGATGAAATTCGAGGAAGCCGCGGAATACCGGGATAAGATACGCTCGCTCGAGGTGTATAACGAACAGCAGAAGGTCGAAGGAGCGGAAAAGATCGACCGTGATCTATTCGTAACCGCAATAGATGAGGACGATGCCTGCGCGGTCGTGTTCAAGATCAGAGACGGAAAACTTATCGGTCGCCAGCACTATTACTTCGATTCGGTCATGGGAAGCGGAGAGCCGGATGTGCTCGAGAATCTGATTCAGCAATTCTACCTGGGCGATACCTACATCCCATCCCAGATCATTACGTCGGCACCGCTCCCGGATCCGGATATCATATCGAAATGGCTGGGTGACCGGCGGGAGAGCATAGTGGACGTCCGGATGCCGGCGACGGAAGATGAAACCAAGCTTGTTCGAATGTGTCGTTTGAATGCGCAATTCCTGCTCGGAGAACTAAAGCTGCAGCGGCGGAAACGTGGAGAATTCATACCGAAATCGGTCGGCGCATTGCAGGATGCGCTGAAGCTGGATCGGCCGCCGCTTCACATAGAATGCTTCGACGTCTCCAACATCCAGGGATCCGATATTGTCGCCTCGATGGTCTGCTTCGTGTCGGCAAAGCCGAAAAAATCGGCATACCGGAAATATAAGGTAACGGGTCTCCGGCGCCCTGACGATTTCACGAGCATGCGGCAGGTCGTGGGAAGAAGATACAAACGTGCGATTGAAGAACGCGAGAAGCTGCCCGATCTTATCGTCATCGACGGCGGTAAAGGTCAGCTCTCCAGCGCGGTGGCGGCATTGCAGGCGCTCGATTTGCACACGATACCGATCATCGGACTTGCGAAAAGGTTCGAAGAAATTTATAAACCCGGAATCCCGGACCCCCAGACGCTGCCGAAAACATCTCCGGCATTACGGCTGCTTCAGAAAATCAGAGATGAAGCGCACCGCTTCGCGGTAACCTATCACCGGCAGGTGCGATCGAAGCGGGTCATCCAATCTGATCTCGATCTTATCGAAGGAGTGGGACAAAAGAGAACCAGAACGCTGCTGGAGATATTCGGATCGGTACAGGGCGTGAAGCATGCTACCGAGGAACAGCTTGCCGAAGTAGTTGGGGAAAAGGTAGCTGCCCGGATAAAGTCATTCCTCCTGCAGGATATCGAGGAAATTAATTCACAGAAAACGGACAACGGCGGTATCTGATAGTATGAATACTCTGTTCACGAAACTCAGAAAAAATAATCTGTTCACTTCGGTATCGGATACGGTCATACAGAATCTGATCCCGCATATAAGCGAACTATCCTTCAAAGCCGGAGAGTATATCTTTAAACAGGGCGATCTTCACGAAAGACTCTGCCTCGTTGCCAAGGGGAAGGTCGGCATCGAGGGAATCGATACGGAAACCGGAGAGCGGCTCGTGATCATCAGAATCGGCGAGAGTGATTTTTTCGGAGAACTCGAGCTTATCGACGGCATACCGCGGTCTGCCGATGCATACGCGCTCGAGGATTCCGAGATACTCTTTCTGGACAACGATAATTTCCATAAGCTTATACATGAAAATCCGGTCGTCGCATTCAACATCATGCAGCAGCTCAGCGTCCGTCTGCGGATGACGAACAAGATCGCGCTCTCCGAACTCCACATACGCACCCTCGACAGGATGAACCGGTTGAACCGCATGACCCAGTTGGTCGAAGCGGCGAAATCTGTGAACAGCTCCCTCAATCTCGACGACGTGCTCGATCTCATCCTGAAAACGAATATCCGTATGACGCAGGCCGACAGGGGGACGCTCTATCTCGTCGACAATGAACGACGGGAGATATGGTCGAAACTCCTGCATGGCGAGCATGTAGGGGAGATCCGGCTTCCGCTCGGCAAGGGCATCGCAGGCTTCGTCGCCGAAACGGGGAATACCATTAACATCGAGGATACCTACGAGCATCCGGCGTTCAATCCGGAGATCGACCAGCGTACGGGTTACCATACCCACAGTATGTTGTGTATGCCGATCAGGAACAGGGGGGGAGTCATTATCGGCGTCATACAACTGCTGAATAAGAAGGAAGGATTGTTCGATAGACAGGACGAGGAATTCATCGAAGGTATGTCCGCGCATGCGTCCATCGCGATCGAAAATGCCCGTCTTGCCCGCGAAATGATCAACAACGAACGGCTGTTGGCGGTCGGGCGGGTTGCTAGTACGATCATTCATGATCTGAAGAGTCCGATCAACACCATCAAACTCTACACGCAGGTGCTCCAGAAATCTTCCGGCAGTGAGGAGGCGATCGGCATCGCGGGCGAAGTCACGCAGCAGGCGGACCGGCTGATCAAGATGGTCCAGGAAATCCTCGATTATACCAGGGGAGAGTCGAAAATCGATTTGAAGGAGATCAACGTCGGAGAGCTCCTGAATGCACTCTTCAGGTTCATCAATCGCGAGTTCAAAGAAAAAAATATCGTCATCGATATGGATTTGCGCTACGACGGCTCCTGGTTGCTCGATGCTGATAAAATGCTCCGCGTGTTTCATAATATCGCGAGCAACGCCGCCGATGCGATGCCGGGAGGAGGCGCGTTTATTATCTCGACTGAGGCTGACGGCAACACGCTCTCGATCTCGTTTCATGATACGGGAGCGGGGATACCCGACGAAGTCAAAGTGCGCCTGTTCGAACCCTTCTTCACGCATGGAAAAAAGTACGGAACCGGTCTCGGTATGTCGATCGTCAAGAAAATCGTCGAAGATCATAACGGGAGGATCTCAGTGGAATCGGAAAAAGGAAAAGGGACTACCTTCACGATCGAACTGCCGGGAAAGGTTTGAACCGATCCGGGATAGTATCGTTATCTTTGCGACTCCGGTATCGAGCGCACCGAAGGAGGGTCTACACCGCAGCGTTGAAAATAATACCGGAAAAAAGTATATTGACATCTCTTTGAAAGGGAACATCCTGTTCGGGAAAGCAGATTTTCGCGCCAGGTCGACGGGCGATTAGCTCAGCTGGTTAGAGCGCACGGTTCACATCCGTGAGGTCATAGGTTCAAGTCCTATATCGCCCACAATCCTATCAAACCGTCCCGTTACCACCCGCCCGCTCCATGGGCAGCATGCGGTTGCGCTCACGTTTCACGTATCCGAGCATCGCCGAAATTATCTCTTCGACCGTATCGTCGGGTACGCCGTCGGGGTGATTCGATTTCAGGCGCATATCGCACATCTCATTGACATAATCGACGACAATGAATCCGTTCCGGCTCGTATACGCGATCTCCGTTGAAAAGAAGTGCAGCCGGCATACCGTATGTATCTGAACGGCGATCTTCCTCAGCTCCTCCAGTCCGAATGCCTCCTCGTCGGCTTCCGTAACGGAATGGTAGATGTGCGACTCGTCGTCCCACCAGCATGGAAAGACTCTTCCGAATGCATAGAATACTCTGAACCAGGCTTTTCTCTCACCGAACTTCACGGGACGAATACATTCCTGAAGGAGGTATTTGTCGTCGATATAGCTTCGCCTTGCCTCGAGAACGTCGTGGAGCGATTGACCGTCCAGAATCACCCCGACGCCGCCCCCTGTCGTATTGGCCGGTTTTATGATAAACGGCTTCCCGATGGGGCGCAGTTGCTCATGAGTCAGATCCGGTTCAGGGGTAAGACGATACGGAGATATGATGATGGTGTAAGGGACGCGGATATTATTGGTCAGGAACTCAAGGTGCATCGTCGCTTTATCGGCTGCACGATGACTCAGGTCGTATGGATTGATGACCGCGATCCGGTGATGCGGGTCGTTCTCTATTTCCGAGCGCATTGCAAATTTCGCAAGCGGACCGAACCGTTCGTCTACATCGGAAGCACGATCGAGAAATACCCTGAAGAAGAGCTTGTTCTCAGTTACCGAACGATAGACATATTCAATATTGCCGGGGTGGACGAAATAGGTCGTAAATCCGGATGCATGCGATATCCGCTGGAGCAGTTCGACGAACTCCTGATCGTACTCCCATGTCCACGCTATCGCTAAATCGAATTTAGTCCAGATCGGGTCTTGCATCACTGCTTATATCTAATCTTTATCCTGTATCCTGGTGATTCTCCGCCGCTTCCGTGCCATCTCCGTTGCGGGTCAGGTATCGTTCGGGATATTTGTGCTTTGGGGCGACTCGGCGGACTTTAAAAAATACAAAGAGGAATATACTCTTTTCTGCGGTATTCTCAAAAAAACCGGTTTTTCAGAAATTTCCTAACGACATGCGCGCAGTTGTAGCCCGCTGCACCGAAGATGCCTCCTCCCGGATGCATACCGGCGCTCGAAAGAAACAATCCTCTGTAAGGAGTCGCATAGGAAGATAGCTCGGGGATAGGTCTGAATGAGAACATCTGATCGAGAGACATATCGACATGCATCACATTCGCATCCGGCATCGAATGTTTCATTGCGATATCCTCCGGGCTTTGAATGTACATATCGATCAATGCATCGCTCGTTCCAGGTGCGAACCGATCGACAACCCGGAGCAGCTTTTCTGCTTCCCGTCTGCGGATGGATTCCCAGGATACGCCGTCGCGGAGACGATACGGAAAATACTGCCCCCAGACAAATACAGAATGTTTTCCCGCCGGAGCAAGCGAAGGATCGAGCGAGCTGAATGTCATAACGACGAGAGCGGGATTTTCGGAGGGATATCCCTTCATAAAATCGGCGAATGCGTCGTCCAGATATTGTACCGACGGACAGAGCAATTGCAGTCCCTGCAGCAAATCCTTCCCGCTTTCGTTTACAGCGGGATATTCCGGCGGCGAATCCATTGCACACCTGACGACCATACCGAAGCCGTTTCCTGTACGGATCTTTTCGATACGTGTACGGAATTCGGGTGAGAGGGAATCCTTGAGAAGGTCGAGAAAGGTGATCTTCACATGCGCATTCGAGACAACCGCACGCGACGAATACTTTTCTCCCTGCTCGAGTACCACACCGGTCGCGCGATTTCTCATGATGTCGATTTTTCGGACGGGGGAACCGGACACGACACGGCCGCCGTTCGACTCGATGTATTTCCGAAGAGCCTGCGTCAGCATGCCCGAGCCTCCGCGCGGACGCGCCGCTCCCTTCCGGTGGATCATCGACTGCCATCCGATTAATCCGGCGGAAGCCGTATCGCCGGGAGGCGGTCCGCTCTGTGCTCCCCACCACGTCAGCGCCGCTCTTATTTTTTCGCTCCTGAAGGTATTATGGATCAGCGGGCCGTAGCCGGTAAGGAGCGATTGCATCTGCTCGTTCCTTCGGGCGGAAGACTTTTTGAGCTGACCGAGGATGAATGTTTTTCCGAAATTGACGACGGTTGGTGGTTTCAGAAATATTTCGAAGACTGATTCGTAGAGCGGCTGCCAGTAGGCGATGAATTTCCGGTACTCGGTCGCATCGTGCCCGGAGATTGAGGCGATGCTTTCGCAGGTTCTATCGATATCCTTGTAAAATTTTACCGCAGTCCCGTCTTCGAACGGTGCGGACATGAAGGGATCCATTGGTAAATATTCGAGACCGTAATTCCGTAGTTCCAGGTCTTCGACGATTGGAGTATGGTGGATCATAAAATGCGCCGATCCGCCAACATCCATTTTATAACCCCCGAACATATCCTCTGTGCAGACCGCACCTCCGACGGTATCCCTCTTTTCGAAAACCAGCACCTGATACCCCCATTTCGCAAGGTAGGAGGCGGTTACCAATCCGTTGTGACCGCTCCCGACGACGATGACATCGGCATCCACGTTATCTGACATTTCCGTAATAGTTGTTGAGATATTCCGCTGCGTATCGCGGGTTCTGGTCTATAGCCCGTCTGATGAACGAAAAGGGATCGCCCTGGAGCGCACGGTCAAAAGCCCGATACGGATCGGCCCGCACCGCTGCGTCGACGAATCTGTCCGGTTCTGCCGCGAGCAGCCGATCAAGAGCATAGGCCGGATTCCGGCCGAGAAGTCTGTCGATGATCAATTCGGGCATCTGTTCCGCAGCCGCCTCTGCTATTACCGAGGGGTATTGAACCATGAGAAAACGCAGCGCCCGCTCCGGATCAAGAAAGATCGTTTCCTCGACCGAAGCCTGGAGATCGTATGCGATGATCGGGCTGAGATGTTCGATCGCCATGTATTCGATGACGCTGGCTTCATCGTTTTCGAGCGCCATCTGAAGATGCTCCCAGGCGGTTGCGTGCGGACGTCCGCCGCATCCGGCGGCGACGAACATCCAGATTCCCATCGGGATCATGATTTTTTTCACGTGCAATCCTTTCTCGAACCCTGTCTGTTTCCATGCTGAGTATCGTAAATTAAGAGCCATAATGCAAGGACGTTATTTTGAAAGGTAACATAAATAACGTATATTTAACATCGATTATTTTTCAGCCACTTTCGGAAACAGCGAGGCGTGAGCGACAAAAAGACAGAGAAGGTTTTTATCAAGGATTTTGTCTACACCTCCATCTCGTCTTTCTCATTCTTCTCGAGTTTCTACCTGCTTCTTCCGGTTATACCTCTCTACGTAGTCTCTTTGAACGGCAGTCCGACCGACGTCGGCATTGCACTGGGCATATTTCCGATCGCTTCGATCATTGCCCGGCCGTTCATAGGCGTTTTCGCGGACGTGAAGGGGAGAAAACTATTTATGATCGCCGGCGCCGTGATATTTCTTGCAGCCTCCCTTCTCTATGCGTTTACGACGACATTGCTGATTCTGTTCATGCTGCGTCTTTTTCATGGGATCGGCATGGCGTCGTTCACGACATCGTCCGCCGCCTACATCGCCGACATCGCACCGAAAACAAGACGCGGGGAGGCGATCAGTTACTTTGCTACCGCGAATAATATCGCCCTGATTATAGGCCCGTACACGGCGCTAACCATAGTAACGGCAGGGAATGAATCCGGGTTCAGGACCGTCTTCGTTGTTGCAGCTATTCTCGCGGGACTATCTTCGCTGCTGGTCATACCGGTAACCGAGACCGCGAAGGTGGAACATCCCGTCAGAAAATATATCGATAAAACCTTATATCGAATGGATGTCCTCTTTCCGTCGCTCGTGATCGGAGTTGGGGCGTTGACATACGCCGTTATCATCGCATTTCTGCCGCTCCACGCTACCTCTATCGGCGTCTCGAACCCGGGGATCTTTTTCACCACATACGGCCTCTCTCTGGTTGCAGCCCGTATCGTCGGCTCGAAAGTGCTCGACCGGTACAAACGTCCGACGGTCATCATGATATCGGCAGTGCCGATGCTTATCGCGGTCGTACTGCTGGCATTTACCCGGAACCTGACCGATCTTATTCTTGTATCGATGCTCTACGGTGTGGGGCTTGCTTTTTTGTTGCCGGCAGCGCAGGTATATCTGGTGGACCGGGTCAAAAAAGAAGAGCGTGCGAAAGCGTTGGGCGTTTTTTTCTCTTTTCTGGAGTTGGGTATCGGAGGCGGCTCAATTCTGCTTGGAATCGTCGCCGAGCTGCTCGGTTACCGCGCGTCTTTCATTGCCGCTGCACTGATCGGTCTCGCTGGAATGGTCTTCTTCTATTTCGGTGTCCGGCGTAAATGGTGAATATTCAATTATCAGGGTGAGTTATTATGGAGCGTCCGATATTACAACATGTAGTGATCGAACCGAGAGAAGCGTCGGATGGTAATAGTCCGGCGATCCTCCTTTTGCATGGGAGAGGTACCAATGAGCAGGACCTTCTCGGATTGGCATCGTACCTGGATCCCCGGCTGCTCGTCGTAAGTGCGCGCGCACCGTTCGATTTTCAATGGGGGCCGGGTTATGCGTGGTACGACATCATTGAGGTCGGTTATCCGGATGAAGAGAAGTTTCCTGAATCCTGCGACCGCATTATTAATTTGATCGAGCTGCTGAAAACGTCGCATCCGGTAGACCATGGAAAAATATTCCTGATGGGATTCAGTATGGGTGCGGTCATGGCCTCAGCCGTTTCGCTTACCCGGCCCGATCTGGTACGGGGAGTTGTTGCTCACAGCGGATATATTGCCGAGGGAGAAGCGACAAAATACCGGTGGAACGAAACAGCCGAACTCCGATTCTTCGTCGCCCACGGAACCGAGGACCCTGTTATTCCGGTAACATTCGGGCGGCGGGCACGTGAACTGCTGACCGCTCACCGCATAGACCACACATACACCGAATATCCGATAGGCCACCAGATAAGCGATGCGAGCCTCCGGGATTTCACAACTTGGGTAACGAATACGATCGATGAAAGTAAGAAATAATAAAATATACTTCGGCGCGCTGAGCGCGGAAGAGCTGACCGGCGAGTTCGGAAGTCCGCTGTTCGTATACGATCGGCAGAAGCTGATCGATCAGTACCGGGCAGCACGTCGCGCATTTACCTGGAATCCGACGCAGATATTCTATGCCTGCAAAGCCAACTCAAATCCGGATATTCTGAAATTGTTCTGTAAACTCGGCGCGGGGATCGATGCGGTATCCCCCGGTGAGATATATTTCGCATTGAAATCCGGTTTTCGGAAACGTGATATTCTTCTGACCGGAACCAACTTATCCGAAGCGGACATTCTCTTCGCGAGAAAGAAACAGACAACGGTCAACGTCGACAGCGTCTCGGTACTCAAACGATACGGCGAAATACTGAGTACGATGCGGGTCAGTCTCCGCCTGAATCCCGATATCAAAGCTGGCGGCCACTCATATCTCGAAACCGGGCACCTGGATTCAAAATTCGGAATAGCGCCGCAGGACATGCCTCTCGCACGGAAATTACTGAAAGAACATGGGATATCGGTAACGGGACTTCATCAGCATATCGGCTCTGATGTCGTTGATATCAAATCGTTCATCGCGAGCCTGGATCATCTCTTCACCGAAGCGTCATATTTCAAAGGACTCGAATTCATCGACATCGGCGGAGGATTTAAAGTGCGATATCGGAAAAAAGATACGGCGCTCGACATCGGACGGCTCGGCAGGGCGGTATCCGATCGCATGGCGAAATTCTGCGGCTCCTACGGAAGACCGCTGAAGCTGATACTTGAACCGGGGAAATTTCTTGTTTCAGATGCGGGCTACCTTCTCACCGCGGTTCAGGCGATTAAGCGGGGGAGAACCCGGACGTTTATCGGTACCGATACCGGGATGAATCATCTCATCAGACCTGCGCTCTACGGGGCGTATCATAAAATCGTGAACGCGTCGAACGTGTCTCACGGCAGCATGCAAGCAACGATCACGGGAAACATATGCGAATCGGGAGATATACTTGGAGCAAAACGGTTGATCTCGAAAGTTTCCGAAGGAGATATCCTTTGTATATTCAACGCGGGAGCATATGGTTTCTCGATGGCTTCGACCTATAATGCACGCCCGCTACCAGCGGAGGTACTCATCGAGAACGGGAAACCGAGACTCATTAGAAAACGTCAGACCTTCAGGCAGCTCTACGGAAAGTAAACGATGAGAGGCAGATTCCGGGAATATTACCCGGGCTCTCTATAGAAATATTTGAAATAACCGATTATTTTTATTAGCTTTGCTTTGGATTTTAAGCTTAGAAAAAAAATTATATTTTGGTGAAAATTAGCGATTTTCAGAACGCCGGCAAAGAAGCTCCGGCATCGTTCGCATTTGAGGAGAAATCCCACCGATGAAGCCGGGTCGACAGAGGAACAAGAAATATGCTACGATCGTCATTCGGGTCCGCAGCAACGCTTCCGATGCCGGTAACATCCGAAAAGCCGCGCGGTTATTGAAATCGGGCGAAGTCGTGGCATTTCCGACCGAGACGGTCTACGGTCTCGGTGCGAATGCACTGGACTCCACATCGATACATAAGATATTCAAAATCAAAGGGAGACCGCGCGATAATCCCTTGATCGTGCACATCGGGTATAAGAAAGATCTTTCGAGATATACGACCGGCATCTCACCAACTGTGCAAAAACTGATAAAAGAATTCTGGCCGGGACCGTTGACCCTCATCCTACCGAAAAAAAAGAATATTCCCGACAGCGTCACAGCCGGACTCCGCTCGGTAGCTATCCGTATGCCGGACAATCCGGTTGCACTTGCGCTGATCAGACGCGCGGGCGTACCGCTCGCCGCTCCGAGTGCGAATATTTCCGGAAAACCGAGTCCGACGCGAGCGGAACATGTCTACTCGGATCTGAACGGAAAGATACCGCTCATTCTCGACGGCGGGCCGACCAAAATCGGACTCGAATCGACGGTGCTCGATTGTACCGGCTTGCCGTTCGTTCTGCTCCGTCCCGGAAAAATTACACGAAACGCAATCGAGCGTATAACGGGTCCGGTGCTTATGCAGGGGGCGGAGAACTACGGGGAACGGATCAGGGTGAAATCACCGGGGATGAATTACAGGCATTATGCCCCCGAAGCACCCATCATCCTCGTAATCGGGAAACCCTCTTCAATACGGACAAAGATAACCGAATACGTCGAAAGATACAGGGAGGGGAAAAAGCGCGTCGGGATTCTTTCCTTCTTTCAATCGCCTTACTATCCGGAATCTCCGGATGTGATTCCCGTATATCTCGGCCACAACAATCTCCGGGTATCGCGGAAATTGTTCGATACGCTCCGTTCCTTCGACGCTCTCGGAGTCGACATTATCCTGAGCGAACAGTACCCGGATGCATTGCACGCCATCAACAACCGTCTCATGAAAGCCGCTTCCTATATCGTAAACTGCTCGTAACATTATGACCGCTTCTCCCTTAATAATCATTTTGTTTTTCAGTATTTGGGCTTGCGTACTCGGCTATATGCTCTATAAATTCATCGCACGACGCAAGGTAATGAAAAAAGATTCCGGAAGCGGATATCGCACCCCTCCTCGACCGCGAAGCTCAGCTCCTTCGACAGCCGAATTCATAAAAAATACCGACGAACCGGAACAGAGATTCAAGGTGCTTGCAGAATCGATTCCGGGGGTGATATATATCTGCGAAAAATCGGAACGATACCCGATCATCTACACCAACCCCTACATAGCGGAGCTTACCGGATATTCAAAAGCGGAATTCGAGCAGAGAAATGTGTTCCTCGGCGATCTGATTCATCCGGAGGATAAGGAGAGACTCGACCGCGAAGTTGAGGAGGGCATACGGAACAATGGCCGGTTCAACGTCATCTATCGCCTCAAGGGAGGAGAAGGAGACTGGAGATGGGTGAGCGAAATCGGCGTCGCGAGAAACACCGGCGAATCGCAGATCTTCCTCGAAGGATTCATCACCGACATCACAAATCTGAAAGAGACCGAAACCGCATACCAGCGGAGCGAGGTAAAATTCAAGACCATTGTGGAAAAATCGAACGACGCGATCTATGTGATCAGCGGAAAGAGTTTCCTGATGGTGAATAAAAAATTCGAGGAATTGTTCGGTTATACTCAGCAGGAAGTCCTGACCGGCAATTTCACCTTTATCGACCTGCTCGACGAGGACAGCATCCCTATCATCGAGCACCGGCGACGGCAGCGCGAACGGGGTGAGGCGATCTCCGACCGCATCGCATTTGTGGGAAAAACCAAGGCCGGTAAGAAAATTAATCTCGAGGCGAGCTTATCGACGATCGAATGGGACGGAGAACAGGCAGTCCTGGGAGTACTGCGCGATTTTACAGTTCAAAAACAGCTCGAAGACCAGCTCAGACATTCCCAGAAGATCGAGGCTGTCGGCAGGCTTGCGGGAGGTCTGGCACATGATTTCAATAACATTCTTACGGCGATCAGCGGTTATGCCGAGCTCATCTCGTCGAAAATCGGTGACAACGATCCGCTGAAGGATAATATCGGCGAGATTCTCAGCGCGTCCGACCGCGCAACCAAGCTGGTGCAGCAATTGCTCGCCTTCTCCCGCCGCCAGGTGATTCAACCGATTCCCGTAATCCTGAACGATATCATCAGATCGATGGATTCGCTTCTGCGCAGAATGGTCGGCGAGGGTATCGAGATAGCATCGTACCTCGACGAATCGCTCGGCACGATAGAGATAGATCCCGCGCTTGTCGAACAGGTGATGATGAATCTGGCCATAAATTCCAGGGATGCAATGGGTTCGGGAGGTATGCTCACCATCGAGACATTCAACACGGAATTAAGCACGGAATACAGCGAAATGCATACCGACGTCATTCCGGGCCGGTACGTGGCGCTGGCGATCAGCGATACGGGTTCCGGCATATCGAAGGAGATCATGAGCCAGATCTATGAACCGTTCTTCACGACGAAAGAGAAAGGGAAGGGTACCGGACTCGGTCTCTCGACCGTCTACGGGATCGTCAAGCAGAGCGGCGGACAT